>CASGCC010000075.1 GCA_949299585.1 uncultured Bacillota bacterium
AACTTAATAAATTAATAATTATCACTGAAAATTAATTATAAAAGTATTATAATTTATTTATAAGGAGATATTTAATCATGAATACAGTAGAAAACAGAAAAATCGTTTTAGTAGGTACCGGCTTTGTTGGTATGAGCATGGCCTATACTTTCCTTTCTCAACCAGGGATTGATGAATTGGTATTGGTGGATGTCAACAAAGACAAAGCCGAAGGAGAAGCTCTTGACCTAACTCATGGCTTGCCTTATTCAACTAGCAAGATCAGGATCAAAGCTGGTGATTATAGTGACTGCAAAGATGCTGCGATCATCGTCATCACTGCCGGAGCTGCTCAAAAACCAGGACAAACCCGTTTAGAGCTAACAGGGGTAAACACCAAGATCATGAAGAGCATCTGCGAACAGATCAAAGCTTCAGGTTTTAACGGGGTCATCGTTGTTGCCAGCAACCCAGTTGATATCATGACTTATGTTGCGCAGAAGGTAACCGGACTTCCTGAAACACAGGTCATCGGTTCTGGTACATTATTAGATACTGCTCGTTTACGTACAAAAATCAGCGAATACTTCAATGTCAACTCAACTAATGTCCATGCCTATATCATGGGTGAACATGGAGATTCTAGTTTTGTTCCTTGGATCCACGCATACGTTGGATGTAAGAGCTTGCTAGAAATGCTTGATGAACAAGACAAAGATCTTTCTGAATTACTAACTATTTACGAAAGCGTAAGAAATGCTGCTTACGAGATCATTGAAAAGAAAAAAGCAACCTACTATGGAATTGGTCTTTCTTTAAACCGACTTGTTCACGCTATCTTAAATAATGAAAATGCGATCATGACCATCTCTGCTCCACAAAACGGCGAATATGGTCAAACAGGTTTATATATCGGCGTTCCTGCAATCGTTAATAAGCGTGGAATTCGTGAGATCGTTCATCTACAATTAAATCAGGTAGACCAAGGCAAATTTAATGCTTCATGTGAAAATCTAAAGAATACCATCAAAGAAGTCGTTGATCCAATCTTAGCTGAGTAAGATGATCCTTTGATCCAAAATAAGCAAAAAGCACCAATTATTTGGTGCTTTTGTTATTTTAGCGATAGATGCTATATATGTTTTGCAGATCTCGCAAGATTTCCGGATGAGCAAATTCGCGATAATAAACCATATTTATTTCTCTTATCATCTTAAACTCTTCGATTGGCAAACAAACTAATTTTCCTTGAGCTATTTCAGAAGCTACAGCACTGCGTGAAATTATCGTAATTCCCATATTGGCACAAACAAGCTCCTTGATCATTGCTACATCATCAATTTCCATATTGACATGAAAGCTATGGATATCTTCGTTATGACTTCGTAAATGGCTTTCAAATAAGCTCCTAGTTCCCGCCCCAATTGGTCTCATGATCAAATTTTCTTTTTGCAGCCGCGTTAATGAAACGCTGCTTTTTTTAGCTAACGGATGATCAACGCTGACGGCAACCATCAACATATCAGTATCTAATAAGATCGACGTAAAATGTTTGCTTGTGATCCTTCCTTCAATTATCGCAAGATCAACTTCATAAGTTTTCAACTTATTATAAATATTATTTATATTATCCGTAACTAATTTTATATGAACTCGTGGATGTTCATTACAATATTTCGCTATCAATTGTGGTGCAATGCTAGTTTGCGCTGAAGGCGTGATAGCTAAGGTCAAGCTTTTTACAGAATTTTTTACATCATCGATGGCTTGACGAAGGTTTTCATCTAACGCAATTGCCCGACGAGCATATTTGAGCAATACCTCGCCTTCACTAGTTAGCTGCAGCTTGCGCTTATTGTGATGAAAAACGGCGATGCCATACTCTTCTTCAAGCTGTTTGATATGATGCGTAATTGCTGGTTGGGTCAAGCCGAGCTTGCTTGCTGTTTTGGTGTATGTACCATTATCAACCAACGCTAAAAGCGTCTCAAATTTAGGATCGATCATTATTACCTCCTTTTATAAATTTTTTTTATAAAAATGAAAAATATCTTAATTTGATTTTATTCCCTTTCCCACATATAATCAAGCCGAAAAGAAAGGAGATGGTATCTTGCTAGCAGTTTTTCATCTAAGTACAAGTTCAATGCTAGGTTTTAGCCTTGCATGCATGTTATTGACCGGATTCTTTCTTACTCGCATTACTAAATTATTACATTTTCCAAATGTTACAGCTTATATCATTGCCGGCGTCATCCTTGGACCATGCTGTTTAGGCATCATTCCTTCTTCGCTTATCGATAATCTAGATTTCATTACAGATTTTGCTTTAGGGCTTATTGCATTTGGCGTAGGCAGATATTTTCGTTTTCAACAGCTTAAATATAACGGTCGCCAATTAATTGTCCTAACATTTGCAGAAGCTTTAATTACCGCCATAATCGTTTCTACAGTAATGGTTTTGATCTTTCAGGTTTCTTTGCCATTTGCTTTATTGCTGGGAGCAATTGCCTCAGCAACGGCGCCAGCAAGTACGATAATGACCATTCGCCAATATCATGCCAAAAGCTCCTTTGTTGATACTTTACTACAGGTCGTTGCTTTGGATGATGCTGTATCTATCTTGGCTTTTAGCGTTGCTGCAGCAATGGCTGAAGCATTAGAAGGCGGAACTATTTCTGCAGCATCTTTAACTGCACCTCTGTTAGATAACGCTCTTGCTATTACCATCGGGCTATGTTGCGGAGGCTTGCTACATTTTTTGATCAATAGCCATCGTTCTGATGATAATCGCTTGATGATCGCCTTATCCATGATCCTTATCTTATCTGCGGTGTGCTCTGTATTAGATGTTTCGCCATTGCTTTGCTGCATGGCCTTGGGGGCCATGTATCTAAATCTATCAAACGATATTCGCATATTTGATCAGATCGGTTCTTTTTCAGCCCCGATCATGACCTTATTCTTTATTGTTTCCGGTATGAATCTTGATATAAATGCTTTACGCAACGTTGGTCTATTAGGAATTGGCTTTTTCATCTTCCGGATAATAGGAAAGATCATCGGTGCAGCGATCGGCGCTAAGGCAACTAATGCACCTTCCGCCGTAAGAAACTATCTTGGTCTTGCCTTGATCCCTAGTGCTGGTGTAGCAATAGGCTTAGCGGCTCTAGGTGAAAGGATCTTGCCTGCCAGCAGCGGATCCATGCTATCAGCAATCATCCTATCTAGCGCTATCCTCTATGAGATCATCGGCCCTTTCTGTGCGCGAACAGCATTGTTATTATCAGGATCTATCAAAGATACTAATATAAAAGTACCAAATTATATCCACGCATTATTAGCGTTCACATCATTAAAAGCCAAAAAAAATTAACAGCTGTAACTGTTAATTTTTTCATATCAATGCTTGGCCAAAATATACGATCAACGCCATTATGATAACATAGGCAAAAGCATATTTGGCTATTTTGCTTAGGATTTCACCATCTTTGCCTTGTAGGCCACACGCCGCACAACCTATGGCAATGCTTTGAGGAGCAAGCATCTTTCCAGCACTTGTTCCTAATGAATTAGCTGCTACCAGCCAATATTCGCTAACTCCGATCGCTCTAGCTGCTTCTAACTGAACATTTCCAAATAAAACTTCCGAACTCGTTCCGCTGCCAGTAACAAATGTTCCTAATGCACCAATCAATGGTGATGCCAATGGGAATAAAGATCCCAAGATCGTAACAAAGAAAGTACTGATAGCACTGATCATTCCAGAATAGCCCATGATCTTTGCACAAGCCAGTACTCCTAGCATCGTACAGATCGTTTTAGACATTTGAATTACCGTATCTTTCATTACCTTGAACAGATCTTTGACCTTGCATTTTTGAATGAAGCCCCCAATGATCCCTGAAATCAAGATCAAGACCCCAGGAGTATTTATCCAAGTAAAGGTATAAGGTGATGCTTGTGCGCCTTGATAGATAACTACGCTAGTTTTTATCGCGCTCAATGGTTCATTGATAAAAGGCACTAGTTTGCTTGTTAGCAATAATAAAACAAAGATCAAGATAAAAGGTGACCATGCAACCAATGCTTTGTTCATAGTAATCTTATCATCATTTTGCGGAATATCCATTAGATATTCGCTAGGCACTTCTTTCTTTTTGATCATCGTTGCATAGGCAAACGAACAAATTAACGAGCAAACACTAGCAATGATTACTGGAAGATCTGCGCCGATAAATTTAGCGGCAATCATCTCAGGAATCACAAAGCTCAAGCTTGCGACACATATGAACGGAACGATTCCTTTAAGGCTTTTAAATCCTTTGCCGACCAACATGACCATTAAAAATGGTGAAATAAATAATAATGGCGCTGTTTGTAAAGTTTGGGTAAACGCTAAAGCTGCAGCATCCAAGCCAGTAACAGAAGCTAATGTCGTGGTAGGTATACCAATAGACCCAAACATCGTTGGACAACCATTCGCAATCAAACAAGCCAAAATAGCAATGATCGGATCAAAGCCCAAAGCATAAAGCATGCTAGCAGGAATCGCGATCGCTACGCCAAATCCAGCCATTCCTTCTAAAAAGCCCCCAAAACACCAGCCAATCAGTAAAACTAAAATTCTTGAATCAGCACTTACAGATGTGATCATTCTTTTGATCACATCCATTGCACCAGTATAAACCGTTAAATTGTAAGTGAATACTGCCGCAATAATTACGATAACGATAGGCCACAACGCCATAGCAAAGCCTTCTAAAGAAGCCGTAGCAACCGCAATGACCGGCATCTTCCAAATGATCAAAGCTTCTAAAGCTGCTACTACAAAAGCCCCTACACTTGCAATATGAGCCTGCATCTTGAAAATACAAAGTGCAACGACCAGCCAAATGATTGGCATCAAAGCTAGAATAAACATTACAAAGATATTTTCTAACATATTTATACCCCTTATTTCTCGAACAATATTTTAGTACGATGAATAATTGTTGTCTATCTCTATTTTTATTTAAAGCGTTTCCATCAAAAAAAATAAGCCTAAGCTTATTTTTTTAAGATATCATCATACGCTTCTGGACGACGATCACGAAATATTCCCCAGCTCAATCTTTTTTCATCGATGGCCGCCAGATCATATTCATGATACAAGATCTCTTCACGATCCCGCGAAGCTTGACAAACAATTTCTCCTGTTTCATCGCTCATGAAAGATGAGCCATAAAAAACCAAAGATGATTTTTGTGATCCATTGCTTTCACATGGTTCAACATGCTCTTTGCCAATCCGATTTGCGGCGATTACGGGAATGATATTGCTTGCTGCATGGCCTTGCATACATCTTTGCCAATGTCCCATGCTATCACACTCTAAGATCGGTTCCGAGCCAATTGCGGTAGGATACATTATCAGCTGGGCTCCGTTTAAGGTTAGGCATCTAGCCGTTTCGCTAAACCATTGATCCCAGCAAATGCCAACACCTAATCTTCCATAATGGGTATCAAAAACTTTAAACCCAGAATTTCCCGGTGAAAAATAGAATTTTTCTTGATAAAAGTGATCATCCGGAATATGGGTCTTACGATAAATGCCCAAATTTTCTCCACCAGCATCAATGCATGCAACAGAATTGAACAAACTATTGCCATCTTTCTCATAAAAACTTACCGGAATAACCACATCATAATTTGAAGCTAATCTAATTGCCATCTGCACTGCAGGATCATTTTCAGCTTCATGTGCCAATCGATAATATTCATAGCGTCTTTCCTGACAAAAATAAACATTTGCAAAAAGCTCAGGCAATAAGATCATCTGTGCACCATTCATAGCTGCTTCACGCACATAATTTTCAGCTTTTCTTAAATTTTCATCAATGTCATTTGAACATTGCATCTGGATTGCGGCAACTTTTACCATGGATAGCTCCTTAGCTTACCTTTACCTTTATCCACAATTCTGAAAGCTTCTTCTTCAACACCTCATTGTGTTTGAAGACTTCATTTTTTGGATTGCTGATATCAGGCAAATAAGCTCCATTATTTGCATAATATCCATCTTCTGCTGTCAATTCTTCCAAAACTTGCTTATTGCTGCTTGTATAACCAACAGTAACAGAACTATCCATAGCTGAATCATAACTTATCATATAATTAATAAATTCGTTAGCTAAACCAGGACACTTAGCATCAGCAGGAATTACCATTGCATCAGACCAAACATTGGTTCCTTGTTTTGGCATGGCAAATGCCATATTCTCATTTTCTGACATGATATAAGCTGCTGCCCCGCTATATACGACCGCAATAGCTTTTTCCTCATTGATCATAGCATCATTTACTTCATCTGTAACATACGCTGGATCCATTGTCTGCTGAACCTCCATCAGCCACTCATAAGCTTCATTTATTTCATCTTCATTTTCGGTATTCATCGAATAACCTAAAGCTTTTAAAGCAACCATGAAACTATCTCTTTCAGAATCATACATAAAGATCTGTCCAGCATACTTAGTATCTTTTAAGATATCCCAACCTAGCTCATCGATCTCTTCTTCACTAACGATATTCTTGTTATAAAGCAAACCAACAGAGCCCCAGAAATAAGGAACAGAATATACTCCGCCATCATCATATGCATCTCTAAGTGAAATAACTCTTTCATCTAAAACGTTTAAATTGGTCAATATAGTTTGATCCAATGGTTGTAAGGCATTTTCAGCAATCAACCTTTCGATCATATAATCAGAAGGTACCAAAACATCATATTGGTTACCACCAATAAGTTTTGTATACATGATTTCATTTGAATCAAACAACGAATAATTTACTTTAGCATTAAAATCTCTTTCAAAGTTATAAATAACATCTTCCCCGATATATTCTCCCCAGTTATATACGTTTATCGTATCGCAACCATAAACTGCAACTGGATCAAAATCACTTTTCTCAGATGATTGGCATCCGCCAAGTGTTAAAGACAGTGCTAAAACGCTTAATAATAAAACAATCTTTTTCATCGCTTTCCCTCCGCTGTGTTTAGTCCTATTAAACTTTTTATTTCTTTTTACCAAACAAAAAATATTATACTGATTTTTAGCAATTTGTAAATATTTTT
>CASGCC010000076.1 GCA_949299585.1 uncultured Bacillota bacterium
TTTAATGACAACTTATCTTTCATCTTCTTCACCTTCTCTTTTTTCATCATTGTAATATTTGCTTTGAACTGCATACAATTTGGCATACTCACCATTTTTCTTCAAAAGCTCTTCATGAGTTCCTTCTTCTTTGATCATGCCATCATCGATCAATATGATGCGATCACAAAATCTAGTGCTTGCTAAGCGATGGGAAATATATATAGATGATTTGTTTTTGGTCAATTCATGATATTTTTGATACATCTGTGATTCAGCTATCGGATCAAGCGCTGCTGTAGGCTCATCAAGAAGGATAAATGGTGCATCTTTATATAAAGCTCTAGCTAGCATGAGCCTTTGCATCTCGCCACCTGACAGCAATACAGCATCTTCAAAAACCGTTCGATTCATATTTGTATCATAATCATGTTTTAAAGATTCGATCTTTTTTTTCAATCCTGCCTTATCGATACATTTTTTAACTTTTTCCATATCGATATCGACATTATCTTGCGCAACATTAGCGGCTACTGTTCCCGCCAAAAGTGAAAAATTTTGGAACACCGCTGAAAACATCGCATAATAATCCAGGCGGTTAAAATTTTTGATATCTTCACCATTTAACAATACTTTGCCTGCGGTTGGATCAAGAAAACCCGATATAATTTTTATCAAGGTAGATTTGCCAGCACCATTCAAACCAACTACTGCCAGCTTTTCTTTTGGATGCAAAGTAAGATTGATATTCTTTAAAACATATCGCTCCGTTCCAGGATAACAAAATGAAACATTTTCTAGTTTTATCTCATACTGTTTATTCGCTTCAGCCTTTATATGCATTCCTTGTTCAAATTTAAAAGGTTCTGCAAATTCAAGACATTCCCTGATGATCGAAATATCTAGTGATTGTTTATGTAAAACATTAAGTTCAGCAAGGATTCCTGATATCCATTCCGTAAATCCATTGACCGCACTAAATAAAAGCAAAAATCTTGATATATCGATCATACCATTTATAACTAAATTAATTAAATATGCATAAATGATCGCATTTCTAGCAAAGGCAATGACTAGATCCGCAATTGCTGACCAAATATAGACCCCTTGGGCCTTTTTTTGAAATAATATATAGGCATTCATCGCTTTGCCATATAACTCTTCTATCCAATTTTTCAAGCCAAAAATCCTAATATCTTTGGCGATGGTAATATCTCTTGCACAACCTGAAAGATAATCCATCTTTCGTTCATATTCCGCCTCTTCTTCGCGATGATGATAGCGCCATTCATTGAAATGATGAGAAATTTTATAACTGATAAAAGCTGAAAAAATGATCATAATCATCAAAATTGGTGGAATTGCTGAAAGTAAAAAGATATAGATCAAAAATCCTAATACATTAACAAGCAAGTTGGTCAAAGTCGTCCAGATGGCTTCTGCTGCCATACTATTTGATCTTGTTGCTTCTTTTGCTTTGATGCTAAGTTTCTTAAAGATATCATCGAATAAATTAGGATAAGATGTTAAAGAAGCCTTATTATTAAGCATATTGATGATTTGACTGCGAACGCTTATCCTTCCATATAAAACATTGGCCTTGATATAAGCCGATGATCCCGAAAAAAACATCAACAATATAACAAATAAGATGATCATCTTGATTAGTTCTAGCCATGAAACATGGTTTTCAATAAGCCCCAACATCGTTGGCGTTATATATAAATTAACGATATTTAACGCTACCGTGATAGCTGCCAGCAATATTCCTAAAATGATTACTTTTTTTTCTTTTGCTTTCCATGCCACCCAAATCATGAAACCCGTGTTTTGCAACATATTATATTTTGGTTTAATTTCTTTATTTACCATTAATATCCCCTCTTCCTTGATGCAAATACCTTAGCATAAAAAATCGTCCCTTGAATAATTTGGGGACGAAACGCTGCTTTGGGGTGATGAATCGTCAATATATCTCATTCTTGAGGAAGAAGGATTTCGGTCGTAAATGCCCCATCTTCGCTGTTGCGGCTAATATATCCTTCTAATCTTTCAACGATGGCATCGATACGCACCAAGCCAAATCCATGACCTTCACCTTTGGTGGTACGAAAGATCTTTCCTTCTTTTTTCAGTTTCTTCTCAGCAGTAAAATTAGTAAATGAAATATATAATTGACTGTTTCGCAAATCCATGTATACACGAATTACCCGTTGCTCCTTAGGCAGTTTCATGCTTGCTTCGATTGCATTGTCAAAAAGATTTCCAATGATGCAGCAAAGGTCAATTTCTGAAAATTTTAATTTATATGGGATATTTGCATCAGCTACAACTTCTATATCCTTGCTTTTAGCCAACGATATCTTAGAATTAAGGATCGCATCGGTCATTGGATTGCCCGTTTTGATGACCGTATCAACGGTAGTTAGATCTTCATCCAATAGATCAAGATATTTTTTGATAGCTTCCCAATCGTTGGCAGCGGCATAAGCTTTCATCGTTTGAATATGATTGCGATAATCATGACGCCATCCACGAATCTGTCGATACATATTATCAACTTCGCGATAATGGGTCTCGATCAATTCTTGCTGATAGGAAGCAATTTGCTTATCAATTTTCTTCGAAAACAGTCTCATAGCTTTTACCTCAAATTAATGATAGCACGATTAATTCCATCATACGCACCTCTAGGAACAGGAATCAATGTTCCATCATTTAATTTAATCACGTCCTTGGTAACCCTTTGAATAACCGTTAAATTGATGATAACCGAACGTCCAACCCGATAAAAACGTTCATCAAGCATTTTTCCTAGCTCACCTAGGGTCATTTTTACCGTGATCTTGTCTATTGCGTGGATCGTGACATAATTCCCAAAAACTTCAGCATATCTTATTTGATATATTGGTAATCTTATCATTTCTCCTTTTGCATCTAGATTGATGGTTTTCTCATTTTTCGCTAATTTATCCACCGCACGATCTAAGACCTCAAATAGTTTTTCTTCTTTGACAGGTTTCATCAAATAGTGCAATGCCATGACATCATACCCTTCAGCTATATAATCTGAATAACCGGTAATAAAAACAATTTGAATGGTATCATTGGACCTTCGCAGTTTCTTAGCCAACGTCACCCCATCCATATCATCCATTTCAATATCCAGAAGCAAGATATCATAATCATGATCCGTATAATTAAATAAGAAATTTTCTGCAGATGAATAATTATCTATTTTTGCGATATATCCCTTTTTTTGTGTCCAATCATTTACCATATCAGCAATAAACCTTCTATCGGTTTCAACATCATCACAAATAGCTATCCTATAATTCATTACCAATCACCTTCATTATATATTTTTAGCATATAAAGCAAAAATAATCCATCAAAAAAGATTGCAAATATAAGTTTAAAATTTTATCTTAATAGGATGCCTTATAACCGTTTTAAGTTTACTTTGATCGCATCTTCTAGGATCGCTGATATATATTTCATGATGCAGACGCTGATCAGAAAAATCCAATACATATCCTTTTTCTGCAATAAATTTATGCATCAATTCAACTGTATATGGTTCATCATCATATGGACCAATATGCATGCATTGCACACATGTTTTTTCATCATAGGTAAAAAATTCAACTTTTGAATGATCGATCTGCTTTTTCTTATTAGCTTGTTTGATTGCCCACTCATGATCATCCTTGGTAACAAAATCAGGAAGCCGGATCATCGAGATAAAATTAAATTTTTCTTTATGATCATGATCAACACCATCGATACCTTCCTGCCACCATAATCCTTCCAAAGGCGGTACGACATAATCAAAATATCCTTTGATCTGATGATCAGTTTTCTTGCTCATCTTGAGCGTATAAGCAATGCCATACAACAATGGTATCGACTTATAATATTCGCTATCTTCAGCATTAGGATCACCTTTGCCTCTTACCGCCAAATAATTCATCTTAGGGATATCGATGATCATTGGTTGATTTTTTGGTAAATAAAATTCCTTATATTCTTTTTTATAATCAAAAGCCATTTCTTATCTTCCTTTCTTTAATCAAATAGACTTAACTGCACATTTGCAGGCTTTGTTTCCATCGTTCTAAGATAGCTAAAAAGCTCATTTATATCACTAATGATGCCATAAGCATGGCACAGCTGATGGAATGATCGCATTAATTTATCATTTTGTAAGCTATAAGCTTCATAGCGCAAGCCAAAAGTTTTCTCATATCTTGCTTTCATCATAGGAAATAACTTATCTAATTGCTGATAGAAATATTCGCGATTACCTTCTCTTAAGGTTAAGCCCATACCAAAACAAATGATGCCATATACTTTGGCTTTGGCACAATAACGCACAAGTCCTTGGATATTTTCATAGGCATCATTGATAAATGGTAAGATCGGATCAAGCCATACGATCGTTGGGATCTTTGCTTCATGCAACTTGATCAAGGCCTTTACCCGTTGGCTGGTCACACAAACATTTGGTTCAAGCTTTTTACATAGCTCATCATCATAAGTAGTAAGGGTCATCTGAACCACGCATTTGGTCTTGTTATTGATACGTTGCAGGATATCAATATCTTGCAATACCCGATCCGATTTGGTTAATATACAAGCGCCATGCCCATATTTTTCAATGATCTGCAATGCCCGGCGGGTCATCCTTAATTTCTCTTCTAATGGTATGTATGGATCGCTCATGGCGCCGGTTGCTACCAATACCTTGTTTCGTTTGCTTTTCAAAGCTTTTTCTAACAATTCCAAAGCATTTTCTTTTACTTCGATATCTTCAAAAGCATGATTTATCTGATAACATTTGCTGCGTGAATCACAATAAATGCAGCCATGCATGCAACCGCGATATATATTCATGCCATTGGCAGATGATAATATTCCTTTAGCTTGGACAAAATGCATATCATGCTCCTATCTATCATTGCTTTGATTATAACAAAATAACCATGACACCTAATGTCATGGTTATTAATTTTTCCAAATTTTTTCAGCTTCTTTTTTTACTAGTTCACCAAGCGATGCTGGTTCAAGGACCTTTAGATTAGCGCCAAATGATAAGATATAGCCAACTATCCAATCATCTAAGGGCATGTATATCGTTACGATCAAGTTTCCATCGCTATCGTTAACGATCTGATCATAAGCAAATTCATCGTATGCTCTAAAAGCCATATCCTTTGTGATCGACAAGACGATCTTAACCGGAGCATTTTCATATTGGCTAAGTTGTTCTTGAGGAAATTTCAATGGCGTAAAGTTTTTGTCGGTAATATTTAAGGTAATGATCCGCGTTAATTTAAAGATGCGAAAAGCTGCTTGCTGCATGCAATATGCTTTTACATACCAATCACTAGCTTTATAAACCATCTTTAAGGGACAGATGACCCTGTCTTTGATCTCACCTTTAGTATTTGCATAGGTAATATCTACCATCTTATGTTCGATTATCGCTTTTTTTATTTTTTCAAACTTGTTATTTTTGGCAATGTCAAAGCCCCAGCGCGATAGATCAACTTCTAGCCAACTGTCATTCTTTATGCGGAACAATGAAGATAATTTTGTAACGGTATCACGATTATCCTCATCAATTTTTGCTATGCTTTGCATTGCTATAAGGATATCTTCTTTTTCTTTATCGCTTAGCATGGTCTTATCCATGATGAAATCATCGGCAATCTGAATCCCGCCATTGCGGCCTGTTGTAACATATATCGGTATTCCTGCACTACTGATAACATCGATATCCCGATAAATGGTCCTTACCGATACTTCAAATTTTTCAGCTAATCGTGGAGCAGATGTTTTTCCATGTTCGATCAAATAATAAATCATCTTAAATAAACGGCTATCTTGCATATCACATTGCTCCTTATATTTAATCTATAATATTTCACAACAAATATGCAAGTATTTCCCTTAAAAGAAATTGGGAAATATTTCTTTTATCTTGCAATTAATTTAAGCAAATAAGGAATGGCCTCTTCAAAATTTACGCCATACCAACGCCCTTCTTTATCAGTCATGGTAAGCCTGATACATTCAGCTGTATAATCAGCTGCTACTTGTAAAGCCTTTTGCCAATCAAAGCCATTCATCAAAGTACCAACAAAGCTACTGGCAAAGATATCGCCAGTGCCATGATAGCTTGCTGGTAAATATTCATTGGCATAATGATAAAACTTATCATTTATCCGATCATAGCCCATGGCACCAATCGTACCTTCTTTAAAGCTCACGCCTGTTAAGATGCTGATCTTAGCTCCTAACGCCGATAGCTTCCGTAACATGGTCTTGATATAGTCCTCATCATAAGCTTCTTTATATTCCATATCAGTCATGAACGAAGCTTCAGTGATATTAGGTACGATGATATCAGCATGCGCACACAAACCTGCCATCTTCTTAGCATAAGCTTTATCAAAAGCTGGATATAGTTTTCCATTATCCGCCATTACTGGATCTACTACGATCACATTTTGCGAGGTCTTAAAATCATCAAATACCTTGGTCAAGATATCGATCTGTTCAATTGAACCTAGATAGCCAGAATAAAGGGCATCAAAGGTAATTTTTTCTTGTTGGAAATGATTTGTGATCGGTAAGATTTCATCAGTTAGATCCTTGCAAGTAAAATTTTTAAACATCGTATGCGTTGAAAGCACAGCGGTAGGAATGATCGCTGTTTCTACGCCCATGGCCGATATGATCGGCAAAGCAACCGTAAGCGAACATTTTCCAACGCATGATATATCTTGTATGGTCAAAATTCTTTTCATGAATATATCCTCTAAATTTATATATTATCTATATTGACAATTATAGTTGCTTTTGACCATAATTAAATAATCAATTTCAAACTATTTATTATGGTCAGATTGGAGATGGTAAAATGTTGACATATTCATTTGAAAACAAAAATAATGATAGCCTTTATGAATATCTTTATAAACAGATAAAAAA
>CASGCC010000077.1 GCA_949299585.1 uncultured Bacillota bacterium
CTCTATTTTCGCTACCGCTAATTTTTACAGCCCATTTATCTTATATCATTTTCCCTTTCTTGGCAACCCCATTTTTCTTCTGTATTCGCTTTCATTTGATAGTTATTTTTTTCACATTTTAGACCAAAATAAAAGCAGCCGGTCTGTTTTTAAAAAGACCAGCTGCTGCTTCCCCTTTTATAAAATTATCGACAAAAATATGAAGCCCAAGATAACATTTGTTCCGATAAACCAAAACCTATCACTAACAGATGATCTTGTGTTTCGTTGATCAAAATAGTAGTAATTCTTTTCTGCGCGCTGATCGTTAAAATCAACTTCTTGTTTGCACATATAGCGGTCAACAATTTCTGATAATATCATTTCCAGCACTCCTTTTAATCTTTTGCCTTTACACCCTTATTATATCAGGATAATGCTGAAAGAAATTTCCGAATATTTATAATAAATGAATGTTTTGCTGGATACATTCTTCAATGATATCTTTTGGCCACAAAGAAGCTTGTACCTCACCAACATGGGCCTTATGCAGCATGATCAAGCATATGCGTGACTGCCCGATTCCTCCGCCCATCGTCAATGGCAGCTCATCATTTAATAGTGCTTTATGAAATGGTAATTCTTTGCGTTCTTCACAGCCAGCAATGATCAATTGCCTTTCTAAAGAAAAGCTATCGACCCTGATTCCCATGCTGCTGATCTCGATCGCACTGTCAAATAGATCATACCACAGCAAAAGATCACCATTTAGTTCCCAATCATCATAATCTGGGCTGCGTCCATCATGTGGCTTACCATTTGCTAATGGTTTACCGATCTGCATCAAAAACACGGTTTTATGTTCTTTGGTAATCTTGTTTTCTCTTTCTTTTGGCGTTAGATCAGGATACATGTATTCCAGTTCTTGGGTCGTAATAAAATATGGCGTTTCCTTGATGCTTGGCTTGATCTGTGGATATCTTTGATATACCACTTGTTCGGTCGCAACGATAGCTTTCATGATCCTTTCGACCGTACCTTTTAAAAATTCAATATTGCGATCTTCTTTATAGATAACTTTCTCCCAATCCCATTGGTCAACATAGCAAGAATGCAGATTATCTAGTTCTTCATCACGACGAATCGCATTCATATCGGTATAAAGACCTTTGAAACGTTTTAGCCCATACTTTTTCAAAGCCATTCTTTTCCACTTAGCCAAGGATTGCACAACTTCTATTTCCTCACCAACGATTTGCTTGATATCAAAGCTAACCGGTCTTTCAAAACCATTTAAATTATCATTTAAACCGCTGCTCTTGGTTACGAATAACGGAGCAGATACTCGGGTTAAATTCAACTGTTTAGCAAGCTCTTGCTCAAAAGTATCCTTTACTAGCTTGATAGCTTTTTGGGTTTCTAGGATATCTAAGCTCGAAGCATAATTTTCAATATGTAATCTCATATACTTTTCCTCTTTTATCTTTATATGTTAGCGCAAGAAAAAATAACAAGCAAGAAAAAAATCACCGAATAACGGTGATCTTAATGACATTTTGAACATCCATGGCATCCGCTTTGACAACAGCTATTGCCATGTTTTTTATCTTTTACGATCTTTCTTATAGCTGCAAATAGGATAATAATCACTACGCCCGCAACGATTGCAGTTGACATAACGTATCCTCCATTTTCTAAGTTAGTTCTATCTAACTACTTTCATGATACTCTTTTATGCATATATTGTCAATGCAATTACCACCATTTTCCATATTTTTATGCTAAACTATACATGGGTGATAAATATGGTATTGCATGAATCAATGGAAATGTACTTAGAAACGATCCTAGTACTAAGCAAAGAGCTTACTAATGTTAGAGCAATTGATATCGTAAAAAAGATGGATTTCTCCAAGCCTACGGTTTCAATTGCCTTAAAGAAATTAAAAGAAAGCGATTATGTAGATATTGACGATAATAATTATGTCCATCTTACCGCTAAAGGTTTGCAAGTAGCTCAGGATATCCTTGAAAAGCATGAGGTCCTTACAGCCTTTTTGATGAAGATCGGCGTCAGCTCAGAAAACGCTGCTAAAGACGCCTGCAAGATCGAACATGATATCACAGCTGAAACCTTTGCTTGTATCAAAAAGTTTCTTAATGATTAATTTAAAAGCACGCCCAAGCGTGCTTTTAATTATTATTCAACTGTAACTTTGATTCCAGGACCCATGGTCGTTGAGATCGTTACGCTTTTCATATATACGCCTTTTACTGCAGCTGGTCTAGCCTTAGCAATTACGTCATATAAAGCTTTGAAGTTTTCAGCTAATTGATCTTCAGTAAATGAACATTTACCGATCAATACGTTGATATTTCCTTCTTTATCGACACGATATTCAACTTTACCTTTTTTGATTTCATTAACAGCGTTAGCTACGTTCATCGTAACTGTACCTGTTTTAGGGTTTGGCATCAAGCCTTTAGGACCTAAGATCTTACCTAATTTACCTAATTCAGCCATCATATCAGGAGTTGCAACGATGATATCAAAATCAAACCAGCCTTTTTTGATGTCTTCTAGGATTTCTTTTCCACCAACGATGTCTGCACCAGCATCCTTAGCTTCTTGCTCTTTAGCACCTTGAGTAATGACCAATACTTTTTGGCTCTTACCAGTACCATTAGGCAATACCATTGCGCCACGGATAGCTTGATCAGCATGACGTGGGTCAACGTTTAAATTAAAACTAGCTTCAACTGAAGCATCGAATTTAGCAATGTTTGTTTTCTTTGCTAAAGCGCAAGCTTCTTTATAGCTATATGTCTTGTTTTCAACTAATTTGCAAGCTTCAATATATTTCTTACCAGCCATGTACTATTCCTCCATTCCTTCTACAACGATACCCATATTACGAGCAGTACCCGCAATAATTCTCATTGCGCCTTCAACAGAGTTCGCATTTAGATCTGGCATCTTGTATTCAGCGATTTCTCTTAATTGATCAACGCTGATCTTACCAGCTTTAACAGCTTTAGGTGAACCACTTGCTTTGCTGATACCGGCTGCTTTCTTTAATAATGTTGCAGCAGGAGTAGTTTTTAATACGAAATCAAATGACTTGTCTTCGTAAGCAGTAATGATAACTGGAACGATATCACCTTTACGGTCTTTCGTTGCATCATTAAATGCATTACAGAATTGAGGCATGTTGATACCAGCTGATGCTAATGCTGGACCTGGTTTTGCTCCGCCAGCAGGGAATTGTAGTTTACAAACTTTTGCAACTTTCTTACTCATCTGACATTCCTCCTATTTTCTATTTTGTCAAATGCAGTGGTATTACGGACTAGTTGCAGTCCTTCCACGCAAAATATGCACAATCGTGCTTTATAATATTACGCTCACGTCAGTTGTTTGTCAATGATTTTTTTGTTATCATCTAAGCATAGAAAGCAGGTATATATGGATTTAAAAGAAATCATGCAGTTAAATAATTTTGTCGTAGCCGGCAATACCCTAGATCAAGAAAAATATGCCTACAAGATCAAGCAAAAACTGATAAAACATGGCTACAATGTTGCATGCATCGACAAAGAATTTGCTAATTTAAGCGAAATTCCTTTTGATATCGAAGTATTGGATCTATGTATCCATCCAGCCAAAGGCATAAAGATCTTAAAAGAAAACCAGCGTAGCATCAAAGTTGTAGTTATCCAGCCTGGAGCTGAAAGCCAAGAAATCCTTGATTTTTTACAAGCTAACAACATCGATCATCTAGAAGGCTGCCTATTGGTTGGCCTTAGCCTATATGCCAAAGATCAAGCATGATGGCCCGAACTACCCATATCACGATCATCAGGATCATCATCTTATTCTCCCAAGAATAAATGATGATCTTTTCTTTTTGGCCATAGCGCCAACATATAGCTATATAAAGATAAGCCATAAATGGCAAGCACATAACAAAGGCCCAATGAGCCTTAAAAGCTCCTATAAGATCAAAATGGCTAATGGCCAATAAAGCATGGGTCATTCCACAACCTGGACAATATAAACCTGTAAGCATATGAAAAAGGCATGGTACGCCCATGCCGGTTGCCTTAAGCCAGATAAGATATATGCCACCAACGATCAGCAGCAATAAATTGATCTTGATTACCTTGCTCATTCTGCTTCAAACTGATTCAATTCGTTTTGCAAGATCGCATAAGCTACGATCCCTAAGCCAAAAAGACCTAAGATCACAGCAATGATAGCTAAGCCATTGCTGCCATAGCCAGATTCACTTTTCTTGCTGTCGATCTTGCTGCCTGTTATATACAGCCAATATAATCCATATAATCCGCAAGTAATGATCGACAATAAAACTACGACCCCACCGCTAAAGCCATTATGATCTTCCATCAAGATATTGGTATCATTGGCTAGCTGAGCCTGCCAATATAAGCTAAACAAACCACAGGTAATGATCGATAAGATGATATACAATGGTATGTTGCGTTTATACATAACTATTCTTCAACCTTTTCCAGATCGTTATAGCTGATATCGGTTGGTGTTTCACGGCCAAATAACATCGTTAATACCGATGCAATCTGCGTTTGATCATTCATTGCGGAGATCTTGCCTTCCATACCGCTAAATGGTCCTGTAAGGATCTTAACCGTATCACCAACGGTAAAATCAACATTGACCTTAGCTTCTGCTTGCCCTAGCCTACGCAAAATAGCGTCGATCTCATCTTGCGAAACCGGAAATGGTTTAGCACCGCCACCGCTTGAACCGATGAATCCGGTAACTCCTGGCGTATTTCTTACGACATACCAGGCATCATCGGTCATGATCATTTCAACAAATAGATAACCAGGGAAAAGATTATGCATCTTCTCAACTTGTTTGCCATTCTTGATTTCGATCTCTACTTCTTCTGCCACCACGATCCTGAACAAGCAATCCTGGATACCCATGGTTTCCATACGCTTTTCTAGATTTTCTTTAACACGGTTTTCATGACCAGCATAAGTATTGACAACGAACCATTCGCGTTGATTTTCATTATATTTTTCGCTCATCGTCAATTACGCTCCTATTCCGATCAATCGCAAGAATAATGTAACAATAAATTCAAAAATTACAAAAAATACCATGAAGAAGCCCATGAAGATCAAAGCTTCAACCGTTGAATAAGTAAGATCAGCTACCTTTGGCCAACGAACACGTTTAGCTTCTTTGCTGATACCGCTAATACTAAACCACTTTAACATCGTGTCATATCCTCCTATTTCGTTTCTTTATGCAAAGTGTGGCGTCCACACTTCTTACAAAATTTCATTAATTCTAAGCGCTCACCTGCCGCGCGTTTGTTTCTTTTTGTTGCATAATTGCGGGAAAGACATTCAGTACAAGTTAATATTACCTTATCTTCTTTTGCCATAATTAAAACAACTCCTTTTTTTACCAAATAACAATATCACAATTCTTTTATGATAGTCAATTTTATTCATTACGAAATGCCGCTTTTAAGCGCTTTTTAACCTTTTGCACATGATTATCATAGCTTTTGCGGCTCATGTTCAATGCTTTGGCCGCTTTTTCGTATTTCTCACCCTTAAGATAATATATCAAGACCTTACGATCGATGATGCTCATCGTTTGATAATAACACTGAAATTTTTCCATCGTTTGTTGATATTCAAAAGCCTCTTTAGGATCATTCAAAGGTCGGGGCGAACTAATAATCTCATAATGATAATGCTCATTTTCCTCGCCAACAAAAGCATCTAGATTCAAACCATAATGATTAGCTTTGATCCGATTGCTATGATAATACCTAAATAAGGTCTTGCCCTTATTAAGCAAACACACCTTGATAAAACTAGTAAAGGTGCTGCCTAGATCTTCGCGATAGTTGTCAACACCTTCAAATATGCTTAACATCAGTTCTTGATAGAGATCATCAAGATACATTTTCAAGACCGGCGAACGCTCGATCAAGGTCTTGATGCACGATTTGATCAAAGGATCAAAACTATTTAATAACTGCGTTAATGCCCATTCATCTTTTTGATGCACATAATATAATAATTCATATGCATTGATCATTAAAACTTCCCCCTTTATAGCGGAAAGCGTTTGTTGTAAATTTCATATAATAATACTGCTGCTGCACAAGAAGCATTCAAGCTGCTGATCTTACCAACCATTGGTAATTTGATGATATGATCACAGCTTTCTTTGACCAAGCGCGACATTCCTTTACCTTCATTGCCGATGACCAAGACGACATTTTCTTGATAATCGCTTTGACGGTAATCTTTGGCATCTACAAAACCGGTTCCATATACCCAATATCCTTTGCTTTTCAAGTATTCCAAGGTCTTGGTCAGATTGGTAACGCTAGCAACCTTGACAGTATCGATAGCTCCGGCGCTGGTCTTAGCGACCGTTGCCGTTAAGCCTACGGCATTGTTTTTCTTGATGATGATGCCATCTGCTCCCACACAATCACAGGTCCTTAAGATCGCTCCTAAATTATGCGGATCGCTAAGCTCATCCAATACCACGATAAGCCCAGCATGATCATGGATATCCGCTAAGATATCATCTACGCTATACATCTTATATTCTTCCTTAAGTACCGCAACCCCTTGATGATTGCTGTTTTTTAATAGCTTATCCAGATAGCGGCGCTCGACCTTTGTTACCTTAACACCATTTTGCTGCGCCAATGCAATGATTTGCGGATCATTTACGGCTAAATATAATTCTTGGATGGCTGTCTTGTCTTTTAACAGTTGTTTTACGACATTCTTTCCGTATAGATATTGTCCCATCATTGCTCCTCCATATAGCGCTTTACTTTGTTCCAAATCATCTTCAATTTTTCCCAGTCTTCTTGAAGATAAAGATAGCCAATTACCGCTTCAAATCCTGTAGAAACGCGATAGGTCTGGACATCCGTATTTTTCGGTACGCT
>CASGCC010000078.1 GCA_949299585.1 uncultured Bacillota bacterium
TCTCTCTTATATTGTACCACGAAAGAAAGCGTGAGAGATTTATTGATAAAATATTTGTGTCCGCGCGACTTTAGGCGCGGGGAAATGGAGGAAAAAATGGAAGAAAATAAAATGGGAACGATGGAAATGAAGAAGCTGATCATTACGATGTCTTTTCCGATCATGATCTCAATGCTGATTCAAGCGCTATATAATATCGTTGATAGCATGTTTGTTGCCCGCGTATCAGAAGAAGCGTTAGCTGCGGTATCTTTGTGTTATCCGATCCAGATGATCATCGTTGCGGTTGCCTGTGGTACCGGAGTAGGTATCAATGCTTTATTATCGCGATATCTAGGGGAAAAACGTTTTGATAGAGCTAATAGCGTGGCAATGCATGGCTTATTGCTGGCTTTGTTAAATTGGTTGCTTTTCTTGCTGATCGGGGTCTTTTTCTCTTCAGCTTTTTTAAGGTTGTTTTCCCAAGATGCAGCGATCATATCTATGGGCGTTAGCTATATGCGTATCTGTACGATCTTTTCTTTCGGGGTATTTGTCCAGATTACCTACGAAAGGATCATGCAGTCAACTGGCAATACGGTCTATAATATGATCATCCAAGGGGCAGGAGCCCTTATCAACATCATCTTGGATCCGATCTTTATCTTTGGTTATTTCGGAATACCAGCGCTAGGAGTAAGTGGTGCAGCGATCGCCACGGTTATTGGTCAGATCATAGCCATGTTCCTAGGAATCATAATTACCAAGTTTAGGATCAAAGAAGTTGAGATATCCTTACATAAATGGCATCTTGATCTAGCTTTGATCAAAAAAGTATATGCTATTGGGATACCAGCTATCTTGATGCAGTCGATAATGAGCTTCATGACAGTTTTCATGAATATGATCTTGGTTAGCTTTTCGGCGATTGCGGTATCGGTCTTCAGCATTTATTACAAGCTGCAGCAATTTGTCTTCATGGCCGTTCTTGGTATGACCAATGCTTTGGTGCCAATAGTAGCTTATAATTATGGCGCCAAAAAACCAAAACGCATCAAACAAGCAATCAATTTTTCGCTTTTATTGGCAATCGTGATCATGGTTATAGGAACGCTGATATTTCAGTTATTTCCTGAGCAATTATTATTTTTATTCGATGCCAAGGAAAACATGTTGGAAATTGGTATTCCTGCTTTAAAGATCATCAGCTTTAGCTTTGTTTTTGCAGGGATCTCCATGGTATTATGCGCGATCTTTCAAGCCTTAGCTAAAGCTAATGACTCTTTGATCATTACTTTATTGCGCCAATTGATCTTATTGATCCCTTTGAGCGCCTATTTAGCTAATAGCTATGGTCTAGCAGCAGGATGGTGGGCATTTGTAATTACGGAGATATGCTGTGCAGCTTTGAGCTTGATATTCTTATGGAAAGTGCAAAAGCAAGTAATTACCAAATTGGAAGAATAAGATATTAGAATTTACCTAATATATATAGTGCTAAACTATACTTAAAATAAATAGGAGATCAGATTATGAGCCTTATTGAAATTTCATGTCTTACGCGCAATTATGGCAAAAACAAAGGCGTTTTTGACCTTTCATTGAACATTGAAAGCGGGGAAGTATTTGGCTTTTTAGGTCCAAATGGTGCAGGCAAGACCACTACGATCCGGCATTTGATGGGTTTTATCAAACCTCAGCAAGGAAATTGTAGGATCGATGGCTTAGATTGCTGGCGGCAAGCAGCCTTCCTTCAGCAAGAAATTGGCTATCTTCCTGGTGAAATAGCTTTTTTCAATGATATGAGCGGAGCGGAATATTTAAATTTTATTGCTAGATATCGTAAGATAAAAAAAGCAAATCGCAAACAAGAATTGCTCGAACGCTTTGCGCTAGATCCAAAGGGCAAGATCAAAAAAATGAGCAAGGGCATGAAGCAAAAATTAGGTATCGTTGCCGCTTTCATGCATGATCCAAAGATCTTGATCCTAGATGAGCCCACCAGCGGCTTAGATCCGATCATGCAAAACACTTTTGTTGAGCTGATCAATGAAGAAAAAGCCAAAGGCAAGACGATCATCATGTCTAGTCATATCTTTGAAGAAGTCGAAAAGACCTGTGATCGGATCGGCATCATCAAAGATGGGCGCTTGGTAGCTTTAGATACCAGCGATAATATTCGGATGCGTCATGTCAAAAGTTATGTCGTAACCCTTGAAAGCCAAGAACAAGCTATAGAATTTGCGCAAAACTTTCAAGGAAACGTGATGGCTGATGATCCATGCAAGGTTAAAGTAACGCATAAGCAATCGTTGGAAGATATCTTCTTAAATTATTATGGAGGTAAAAAACAATGAATGTTACCTTATATCTTCAGGAAATGAAACGTTCTTGGAAATTATTGCTGATCTTTGCCGCTGTGTTGACCATGTATATTTCGATGATCATCGGCATGTTCGACCCGGAAATGGCTATTGCCATCAAAGAATTTGAAAAGGTCATGCCTGATCTGATGGCAGCCGTAGGAATGATGGGGGCAACCGATACCTTGATCAATTTTATGTCTTCTTATCTATATGGGATGATCATGCTGATCTTTCCAATGGTATTTGTATTTATCAGAGCTAATGGTTTGATTGCTAAATATGTAGAAAATGGTGCGATGACCTGTTTATTAACGGCTCCAGTTAAAAGGATAACGATCGTTATTACTCAGTGGCTGGTACTTATTAGCGGGGTTACGATCTTATTGCTTTATTGCACGATCTTGGAATATGCCGTTGCGCAGATGACCTTTTATGATCAATTGATCTTAAGCGAATTGCTTTATCTGAATGCAGGATTATATTTGTTTGAGGTTTTTGTGGCTTCATTTGCCTTTATGGCAAGCTGCATATTTAATGAAAGCAAGTATAGCGTCATGATCGGTACAGGAATTCCGGTTTTGATGTATGTGATCCAGATGTTGGCCAATATGGGCGGTAAGTTAGCAAATTTAAAATATCTAACGATCTTTAGCCTATTTGATCCGGTCAGCTTTATTGCTCAGGATGAATATTCTATCATCTGTATGATCGTTTTATTTGCTGGCAGCATGCTTTTGTTGGCAGCATCATCATTTATCTTTAAACGTAAGGATCTACATATATAAAATAGATAAAAAGCCGCATTTGCGGCTTTTTATAATAAATGCTCCAAGAAGTGCTCTTCGATACCGGTACTTTTTTTCCTAAACGAACTGATGATCGCTTTTTTATTGCGAAAATACTCTTGATTAAATAGTTCATCTGGATCTTGTGCGTTGATCCTAGCGAGTTCTTGTGCGTTATTGACATATCCTTGTTTCGATACGATGATATAGCTATTGATCGGTAATTGGTCCTTTAAAGCATCGATGATCAAATTAAGATTATGGCTAGCGCTTTCCAGCGATGAATAGGCATGTAGGTAAAGCTGGGTTTCTTTGAAGCCAAAAGGAATGTTGCGGTTGATCTGATAGCTTTTAAAATCCGCATTGATCGGCAAGATCAATTGACCTACCTCGATACCGATGATCGGCATTGAGCCAAAAGGATAAATCAAGTAATGGTTCTGCATCATTCATACCTCCTTTGATAAGAGATATTTTAGCGGATAATTTTATACTAACTGTCCATTTTCTGGGACATGATCTTATCAAAACAAATGGTAACCTTAAATAAATCGCCATCGATATCGATATTAAAGCTGCCACCTTGCGCTTCAGTAAAGCTTTTTGCAATAGCTAAGCCCAAGCCGCTGCCGCTTTCATGACGGGATTTATCGCCGCGGATGAAGCGTTCGGTTATTTCTTCCTGGGTAAAATTCATCTCATCTTGGGAGATATTCTTAAAGATGATTATGACATCTTCTTCATTTTCTTTGATATCCAGATATACTCGGGAATTATTTAAGGCATATTTGCTGATATTTGATAACAGGTTTTCAAAGATCCGATATGTCTTATCGCCGTCAAGATGGACCATGATATCGTGATCTGGCAGATGCTTGATGATGTTCAATTGTTTGGATGCCAGGTTATCATGACATTCAGCTAAGGTTTGCTCTAATAAAGAAACGATATTTAGATCAATAGGATCGAGCGAAATGTTGCCACTGTTGACCTTGCTGACCTCAAATAGATCTTCGATCAAGATATTAAGGCGATTGGTATATTGTTCTAGATCTTTGATGTATTCTTCTTGCTTAAGCGGATCTTTTTCTTCTTTTAATAGGTAAACATAATTTTTGATGCAGGTCAAAGGGGTCTTAAGATCATGGGATACGTTGGATATCAATTCTGTTTTCATATTTTGTGATTTTGTTTCTTCATCAACGGCTTTTTTAAAGCCGATCTTGATATCATTAAATTCGTCCTTTAAAGAATTAAAGATGCCTAGATCTTCATCGATATCGGCATGGATGTTCCCTTGACTTAGTTGTTTGGTCGCATCTAATAATTTGTTATATTGAAACTTGATATTATCCGCTTTGTTTTTGATGAAGAACAAGATGGCAAAGATGTAGATGATATACACGATAAAGCTAACCGGGAAGAAGATATTGATGATCAGGATGATCAAACCATTGAATAAGACAAATTTGACGATCTGCTTATTAAAGCGGTCTTTAAGATCAAATTCACTAAGATCATCAAATTTATGTTTGAACCAGCCTAAGATCGTGCCAACAAGGGTATCATGTTTTAGATAATTAACAAAGCCATGAGCGAAGATAGACTTAATGGAGAATAACGTTGCGCTAACCAATAAGATGTTGCATGCCCATAATAGATAATTAATGATCATCAAAGCGGTATTGATGGTAGCTGGATCGATCTTTTCGACAAAATAGGCTAGATAATTATTAAAGGTAAAATTCAAGCAGAAGACGCTGGCAACCGTTAATAACGAATATAAGAAACAATAAGCAATGAAAAGTATCTCAAATTTCCAATGTTGGATAACCTTGAATAAAGGAAATTCTTCTTCATGGCGGATCGGCCAGATCAAGATGAACAAGCCATAGCCAACGATGATGATCGCATAATAGATAATGGTAATGATGGCATAGATGCCTTCATCAATTAGCTCATAATAGATGCTGCCACTAGGATATAGCTTTGCGTTAATTGCGTAGCTTAGCGTCATATCATCCGGATATTGGATGGTATAATGGCCATCGATATCATATTGATTCATGATATGATAAATGATGTAATTATTATCGTTGATATAGTTTTGATATTCTTCTAATTCCGATGGCAAAGCTAATTCGCCGGCTTTATAGGTGATCTTGCCAGTGAAATAGTCTTCAGCAAACGGTTTTTTGTCATGAGAATTGATGATTACAGATCCATTGCGATAAGTATAATATAAGTTAGGATCGTTAGAATATTCATTAAAGTAATATTGAGCTTCTTGCTTCAATGACGCATAGATCTTGTCCTGGGTCTTTTGATCAACGGTCTCATCAAAAACGACGATAGGTTCATCTTCGTTATAAAGGATCGAATTTGATAATGCCAGGATATTCATGTCTTTTGCGACCAGATATGCGCGATCACTTACGATATAATCAATTAATTCTTCAGCTTTATCGTAGCCTTTGATAAAGACGATTGGCATGATCAGCAAGCTGAGGATAAATATAACATTAAATATTGTCTTTCCTTTTAATTTCATAGTTACTCCTTTTCGATCTTATAACCGATGCCCCATACGACCTTGATATATTCAGGCTTACGGGGATTGATCTCGATCTTTTCACGTAATCTTCGGATATGGACCATGATGGTCTCGGTATTGATGGCTTGTTCCTGCCAGATAGCTTCATAGATTTCCTGAGCGGAAAAGATGCGTCCGGGATGGCGCAGCAATAATTCAAGGATCTGATATTCCTTGGCTGTTAACCTAACGCTTTCATTGTTGACATAAACTTCCTTGGTAAAGGTATCAAGGCTTAAGCCTCTTACCTTTAATAGGTGATTATTGTCGCTATGGGCATTTTTTAGATTAAGGATCTGTTCATAGCGCCTAATATTAGAATTTACCCGAGCAATCAGTTCCATCGGTTCAAAAGGTTTGGTCACATAGTCATCAGCGCCGATGTTCAAGCCGGTTATCTTATCGATATCTTCGGACTTGGCGCTTAAAAAGATGATCGGGAAATCATGGCTTTGGCGCACCTTTAATACCATGGTGATACCATCCATGATCGGCATCATGATATCAACGACAGCTAGATGGATATCATGCTGTTCGATCATTTGCAAACCTTCTTGACCATTGCATGCCTCATAGATCTGATATCCTTGATTTTTTAAGAAGACGGCTAAGGTTTCGCGAATACCTTTCTCATCTTCGACGATTAAAATGTTATGCATAACTAATACCTCAATTGACTATTATAGTATAAGATCAAAAAATAAAATTTAACAAATCATAATTCTTACATTTTTCTAAATTATTATTTAGGAATGTTTATTATTTGTTACAGTTTGTTTTAATTAAATTTGGGTATCCTCTTATTGAGGTGATAGATATGAACAGCATGGCATGTTCGATGATCTTATTTGTAGTCATAGGTTTTTATTTTTATGGTTTTAATTGTTTGTATCTTGATGACAAGCTTACTAGCGGGGCTATCAGCATCATCTTGGCAATGTTTGCTTTTCGTTTGCATAGTTTGATCTTTTTGGTCATCATTTATTTCATGATCATCAGCGTGCTTTTTTTAGGGATCAGCCGCTTGATCCATATCGATCTAACGCTGATCGGAATAATTTCCCTATTAACTGCCATCGTGATCAATATCTATGGTTATTTCAACATCCATGATATCGTTTTTACATCCTATGATCTTGAGCAAGGGTATGATAAAAGGATCGCTTTATTGAGCGATATGCATTATCCGGTCAGCCTTGATCCTTCAAGCTTGGAAAATCTGGTAAATAGGATCAA
>CASGCC010000079.1 GCA_949299585.1 uncultured Bacillota bacterium
AATTCAATAATGGAATCATTCTTCGGTACTTTGAAAAATGAAATATACTATGGTTTAGAGTCAACTTATAAATCTTTTGAAGAATTTTCTTTAGCGATTAATGAATATATAGATTATTTTAATAACAGTAGGATTCAATCTAAAACAAAATGGATGTCACCTGTAAAATACAAAGAAACATCCATATGTACGTATTGAATTTTAAAATATACAAATATTACCAATTTAAAAGATATTCATATATGTCTAGGAAATTGGGTACATGTCAATGAACGATTGATTTTTTGGCTTTTTTAATATTTTTATCTAAAACGCATTATTCTGGTTGCTTTTCTTGAACATTGATAATGAAACCTGGGAAGCTAGCAGAAAAGTAAACAAGATCTGCGTTATCGATGGAGCAAAGATAATAGAAGGATCGACATCTTGCGTATTAGGAAGCAAGACCATTTTATCGACTTTTTTGGCAAAAGGATGCCTTGGGGTGCTCGAGATCAAGATGATATAAGGCCTTTTTTGCGGCGGTAGATCCTCAAGCATCGAAAAGAAATCTTTATGCGAAGAATTAAGGGCAGAGTATAAGATAACAACATCTTCATTATTGATGATGTGTAATGTTTCAACTTCGGTAGTAGCAGGAAGATGGAAGGTATGAGCACCTTGGATCATGCATTGGAAAGCCAACATCTTGGCGGCAATATCGCTTGCTCCATAGCCTGAAGTATAACAAAAACGCGCATTTAATATGATATTTGCTAAGTTTTGTAATAATTCATCAGAAATTGCGGAGCTGATGTTGTTTATATTATTAATTAAAAAATTCGTATAATAGGAATTATTTAATGTATTATAATTATCGTTCAATGAAGAATTAACGAATAAGGATAAGCGAAAGTCGGAATATCCGCTATACCCGAGCTTTTGACAAAAACGGCTGATGGCACTTTGGGAAATCTTGTATTTTGCGGCAATTTCCGTGGCAGTCGAAGAACGAAATGCATAAGTATCATTTTTGAGAATTTCATAAACTTCCATTTCTTTGGTAGTAAAATTTTTCTTTCTTGCTTCAATTTCTTTCCAAATATTATTAATCATACGTAATACCTCAATTAATATTATACCCTATATAAAAGGTTTTTAAGCAGGTAATTGGTTACAATGAATGGAATATTCAGAAAATACGAATAAATATGAAAAAATCATTCAAAAACTATTGAATGATCCATTCAAATGTGCTAAATTATAAGTACGTTAAGCGTGAAAACGCTTACTAAACAATCGATTGTTTTATTTAATTAAAGGAGGAATAACAAAGAATATGAAACCCCTAGGATTTATTGGATTTAGAGTTGATGACCGAATGATTCATGGAATCGTAGCAACGCAATGGGTGCCAAGCATGCATGCAACCAGAGCAATGGTCATTGATGATGCTGCATCAACTAATGAGGTCATGAGATCTTCAATGAAGATGGCTACTCCTGCTGGTGTGGCTTTATCGGTTATCGATCATCAAAAAGCTGTAACAAATATCTCAAATAACAAATATGCCAATCAAAGAGTATTTTGTGTATTCAGAACGATAGAATCAGCATATGAATTATTTAAAGCAGGGGTAGAGATTCCTCAATTAAATTTAGGGGATGTTACTCAAAATACCGGAGAAACTACAGTATTGGGAAAAACTGTACGTGTCAACAATGATGAGAAACGTATGTTAAAAGAAATGCGCGACGCAGGCGTAAAGATCACAGTTAAGTTCTCAATAAACGATGATGAAGTAGATGTTTCTTCTCTACTTGATTAAAAGCGAAGGAAAGGATAAAAATTAATATGTTTACACCTATTCAAGTAATTTTATTAGCTTTGCTTGTCGCCGTTTGGACATGGCAAAAGTATAATCTTCAAGCCTTCTATTATGCATCAGTTGTAACCGTTGGTGTTATTACTGGATTGATCATGGGCAACGTAAATGTTGGTATGGTTGTCGGAGGCTCAATGTGTTTGATGAGCTTAGGCTTATTTGGCGCTGGAGGTTCTTCTGTTCCTGATTACAACGTTGGTTGTATCGCTGGTACTGCCTTTGCAATTGCAATGGGACTTGATGGACAAGAAGCTGTTACAGCTGCAATGACCATTGGTGTTCCAGTAGCAGCTTTAGGTACACAATTAGACGTATTAGGAAAAACAAGTGGATCTTTCTTTATCAATAAGATGAGAGAATGCTCTGAAAAGAAGGAATGGAAAAAGATGGGCATGTGGATGTGGGCATCTCAGATTCCATTCATCGGTTTATGGGTATTGCCAATGGCATTGTTTACAACAGTAGGTTCTGGTTATGTTGAAATGGCAATCAATGCAATTCCTGCTTGGTTAAATAGCGGTTTGAATGTTGCAGCTGGTATGCTTCCTGCTCTAGGATTTGCTATCTTGTTACGTCAATTACCAATGAAAAAATATGGTTATTTTATCTTGATCGGTTATGTATTAGCAGCATATATGAATATGGGCGTATTGGCAATCGCTTTGCTAAGCGTTGTATTATGCGCATATATCTTCCAAACGAAAGAAGCAGCTAATAATAGTGCACAAACTGTTGTAATGGCACAAGGAGATAATGAAGATGAGTAATGTTAATGTAAAAGAACCAGTTGTTTTAACTGATAAAGATTTAAGACAAGTCTTAACACGTTATGTATTGTCTCGTCAAACATGTTTCAATTACGAGACCATGCAGTCAGGACCATGGGTTTGGTCAATGCTGCCTGCAATGAAAAAGATGTATACAGATGAGGAAATTGCTAAGAAAAACGAAAGCTATTTTAAATTCTTCAACTGCCATCCATGGTTTGGTCAATTGATCTTGATGGCAAACTTAGCTATTGAATCAACTAAAGATGAACACGCTACAGAAACCGCATTGGATGTTCGTACTTCATTGATGGGCCCATTAGCTGGATTAGGTGATGCAATCGTTTGGGTATTATTACCTACCGTAGTTGGTGCTATTGCTGGTTATCAAGCACAACAAGGCAGCCTTGTTGGTATGTTTATTGGTATCTTTGCTAATATCGCATTATGGTTATTGTTCTGGTTTTTAGCTTTCCCAGTATATCGTAAAGGTGTATCTTTCATTACTTCTAAGGCTGCTTCATTAAGAAATTTAACAGAAGTATGTTCTATCTTAGGTATTATCGTATTAGGTTCAATGGTTGCGACGACTGTTGATGTACAATTTGCATTCTCATGGACCGTTGGTGACCTTACTCAAAATTTAAATGATCTATTAAATACTATCATTCCATGTTTTGGAAATGTTATAACCGTTGCTATTCTTTATTGGGCATTAGGTAAAAAAGGTATCAAATCTAGTAATCTGATTTGGATCGTTATCGTTGTTGCAATAGTCTTAGGTGCTGTAGGAATCTTAGGCTAACAAAAAATAAAAGGGCACCTTATGATGCCCTTTTATTTTCCCTATAAGCTAGGAAGGTGGAAATATGAAGGCTATAACATTTAAAAAAGAAATAACCCCTACCGGGAAATATTTTCCCTGTTATTTAAGCGGTCATGCAATCAGAACCGATCAAGCAACCGGAATAATGCATCCGTTATGGACAACGGCATTGTTATTATCTGTCGAAGATACAAAGATATTATGGGTAACCGTAGAACTGATTGGCTTAAATCGCAATTATACCGAGGCGATCAGGAAAGAAATTAGTGAAAAATATGGTATAGCCAAAGATGCCATATATGTCAACTACATTCATACGCACTCCGCACCAGAATATCAAGATGTTAGTTTCTTTGGTGGGCCAGGCGCTGTAAAAGGCTATATGGATCATGTGAAGAAGCAGATCATGGAAGCAGTTGATAATTGCTTTGCAAACGAAATGATGGATGTAAAAGCGCTTTATCAAACCGTTAAGATCGAAGGATGCTACGGTAATAGAAATGGAAAAGATAAACCGTGTGATAAAGATGTTACATTGATCAAATTTGTAACAGCTGCAAATGAGGTTGTTGCAGGAATTTGTAATTTTACCAATCATTCTACGGTACTAGGTCCCCAAAATTTAAAAGTCAGCAACGATCTTGCCGGATATGTAGCTAGAACGTGTGAAGAAAAATGGGGCGTCTATCCTATCGTTGTCATAGGTGCAGCCGGTGATATGAGCAACAGATTATATCGTCAAGGCAATGATGAAAATGAATTGAATCGGGTTGGTAAAGAAATGATGGATCAGGTCTTTGCACAGGATAGTTTTGTCGAGCTATCATTGCATAAACCTGAAATAACCACTTATAACTATAAAGAAACATATTATCCGGATAAGGCTGTAAAGCAACAGCAATATGATGAGATTTTAGCTAAAGTAAACAATGCTAAAAATTTTGATGAAAAGAAAGTATTTTCATCAGCTTTGGGAATAGCTAAAAAAGGATTGGAATGTTTGCCTTTTACTTTGGATATGGAATGCTATTACGTTGATATGGGCGAATTACGCTTTTTTGTCATCCCAGCTGAATTATTCTCACGCTTTGGAATTCAGATAAAAGAAGCAATGGCGTGCAAGTGTCCAATATTATGGGGATATTGCAACTATTCTGTAGGTTATCTAGGAAATATTGATGACTATGGAGCTTCTTTTGAAACTGCTGCATCAGACATTCCGGTAGGAACAACAGAAAAGATCGTGGAACAAGTGGTACAATTAATTAAAAGTAAGCAAGAGGAGAAGTAAATGAAAATTTTATTGGTAAGCCATGGTGATATGGCACAAGGTTTATGCGCAACAGCTCAAAAGTTTTTTGGAGCAAGCAATATTTATTATGCAAATGTAGATCTAGAAACAGGGACAAAAGGCCTAATTGAAAAAGTAAGCAATTATTTAAATGAATGGAATGGCGAACAGGTAGTAGTTTGCTCAGACCTTAAAGGTGGAAGTGCTAACCAAACAGTTGCCCAAATGCTAAACAATGATAACTTTTTCTTGGTATCAGGCATGAATCTAGCATTAATATTACAGCTGATCATGTGTCAGGAAGTAACAAAAGATACTTTAGCGGCAATGATCGAAGATGCTAAAAATGATTTGGTTTTTGTTAATGAAGTTTTAAAGAACGTAAGTTCAGAAGACGATGAATGATTTTTCGAAAATAAAATTAATTGCCTTAGATATGGACGGTACCGCAATGAATTCGCAAAGCGTGATAACCGCCTATGCTAAAAGTGTCATCAAGAAGATCAGTGAAAGATATTTGTTGGTTCCAGCAACTGGGCGCGGAGCATATAATTTGGTTGAAGATCATATTGAAGCAGAAAATATCAGATATATAATCGCTGCCAATGGAGCGTTGGTAGCGGATAGGTATGAACATAAAAATATCTTCAACTTTGTCATCCCTTATGATATCGCCTCATCGATCATTGCTGAATCCTGTTATCCAGAAGGAATGGTTTATATTCATTGCAATGATGAGATATGTACGCATATCTTCCATTGTCAGCAACGCAATGTTTTTGATCAAAAATATGCTAATCGTTTTCGCTGTAATGGAAATAATAAATATGATGAAGATCTAGCTAATCATATTTTGGTGAACCAGATGGATGTTTTAAAAATAGGGATAAAATGTAGCAATCAGGAAGAAACTGACCGTTGCAAGGCAAATATCATTGCCAAATATCCAGAAGTCAATGTATTTGATACCGATGTAAATGCGTTAGAGATAACGAACAAAAATGCTAGCAAAGGTACATCATTAGAAAGATTATGCAATCATCTAGGTATTTCTTCTGATGAAGTATGTGCGATTGGTGATAATGGAAATGATGCTTCGATGTTAAAATGGGCAGGAATCGGTGTTGCGATGGGAAATGCTATTGAACAGACCAAAAATATCGCCGATATGATAATTGGAACAAATGATGAAGATGGCGCGGCAAAATTTTTAGAAGAATATTTGATGGTGAGGTAAGGAAATGTTAATTCGTGAAGTTATAGAAAAGGTAAAAAATTATCATAATGGAACTTATAATGGAGAGAAGATCAAAGAAGAAACTACCAGAGATAAGATCTTATATGGTAATCCTGAACAAGAATGTACAGGTATCATTACGACGTGCTGGGCAACGGTAGATGTGATCAAGAAAGCGATCGAAGCTAATGCAAATTTGATCATTTGTCATGAAGCACTATTTTGGAATCATGGTGATCATCAAGAATGGCTGCAAGAGCAGGCAAATGAGACCTATAAAAGAAAAACTGCTTTGTTAGATCAAGGAAATATCGTAGTATGGCGCGATCATGACTATATTCATTCTGGCATTCCAATGAAGGATGGAAGTTATAAAGATGGCATATTCTATGGCTTGGCTAAAGTATTAGGCTGGGAAAATTATGTGTATCAAAATGATAATTTTAAATATATGCATTTTGAGATTCCCGAAACGACGACCCAAGAATTAGCTTCACAGCTGATAAGCAAGCTTAACTTAAATGGAGTAAAAGTCATTGGTCGCCATGATTCAAAGGTAACAAAAGTAAGGATCCCGATGCATGTGCTTGGTGATGCCAATGATGCTATAACTGAAGCTGAAAAGGATGATATCAATTGTTTCTTGACCATGGAACTAATTGATTTTACCTTGATGGAGTATGTTAAGGATACAAGCATGCTAGGCATCGACCGTTCGATCATAGGTATGGGACATTTTAATCTTGAAGAACCAGGTATGCAATATATGGTTGAATGGTTACCTGAAGCAATCGGTCAGGATATCCCGGTACAATTCGTTCAATCAGGCGATAATTATACTTATATTACAAAATAAAAAGGCCAGTTGGCCTTTTTTAAATGCTGATAAAAAAATTAAAATAATTCTTTTTTATAGACTGATTGAACTAAGGTGAATTTATCGGTACGATAA
>CASGCC010000080.1 GCA_949299585.1 uncultured Bacillota bacterium
GCTATTAGCCACGGATCAGCAACATTAGCCTTTGCCCATTCGGTTAAAGCTGCTGTCTTATAGCAGGGGTTACCCTGAATATGAGTCAAAACTGAAGAATAATTTTTTAAAATATCTGGATCTTTATGGTCTATGTAATTGGTAATAGAAAGCGTTTCCATCCAATCCTTTAAACTATCATTTCCCTGAAGAATTTCAGCTTCGACCAAATCTAAAATAGCAATATCGCCATTTGTAATATGCTTTGCCAATTGCACCCAAAAGTTCTTTGCAAAATCAAATGGATAATAAGCAAGATATGGGGTGATAAAAGAATTTGCATCGATCAAAAAAATTTCTTTACTCATCTCAAGCCGCCCTCCACTTTTTCTGTAAGGGTTCCGAATGTTGAACGATTCGTATTCGTGAGACGAAAAGCTTCAGAATATAATGTCTCTATCCTATTATCGTTTGGATAAATATTACTTAATAGCTCTGCTGCTTTATATGCACCATCACCATTATTATGTAATTCATATGCTTTTAAGTACATATCCAAACTTCTTTCTACACTTACATCACATCCTAAACCTTTTTGGTACATTTCACCCATGATCATCAATATATTTTCACTTTTATTTTTACTACACAAAAAAGAATTCAATGCATTTTTATATAATCCATGTTCCATTGCAATGCTTTTATCAATGATATGATCACTTATCATCCTGGCAGCTCTATAATATCCCATTCCATTACCACGTTCTCCAGCGTTAAAATAACATTCAAAAGCTAGATCAATATCAGGATTTGCTCCAAACTGTTTTAAATAACCCAAGGCAAGCAAACTATTTTTATTATTTATCGACTCTTTGAACCATTTTTCAGCAGTTTCTTCATTTTTTTCACAACCTAGACCATACATATAATATTTCCCTATTTTATATTTATAGAAGTCATTAGGGTATTTCTTATCTAAGCTTTCATAACATTTTAACGCTTGCTCATACCAATAGGATGCAGAGCCTTCGTCTTTAATAAGTCCTGCTTTGATCAGCTTAGCCATTTCTTCCATCGCCATGGGATTTTTATTAATGCACTCATTCAATAACTTAGATTTTATTTGTTTATAATCATGATCTTTATTTTCATCATGAATATCTCTAATCAATTTCTTATATTCTACGGAAAAATAGTATTCCTTTATTGAATCATCATTTTTGTCATCATCTTCCGTCATGCTACTATCATAGGTATCTTCAGACAACTTTATATCCATATCTTCATCTATTTGATTAAAATTATTATCTGTTATTATCTTATCGTTTTCCTCTTTCAACAATTTATATTTTTGTTTATAATCCTTTAATAAAATATTACCGATCTGTTTATATAGTTTAGATATTTCAGTATTTTTCAAATTACCTATTTCTTCGCCAGCTACATCATTAACAATTGTATCTAGCTGATCTATCGCATCTAAAAATTTCATGTAGTCATATCGTATATTTTCATCTTGTAAGATATTATCAATAATTTTATTAATTGCAGGACGATATTTAGCCATGATTTTAGATCCATATTGCAGCCTTCCTGATCTTGGTAATATTTTATATAATTCATTGATGTTATTGATATTATCAAGATTAATAGTATTTGCTTTATCGACCATCTGTCTTTTATATTCATCTTTTTCTTTAAAAAAACTAACATAATTTTTACCAGTTAGATTTTCTAATGATGGTCTTGATAATGTTTCCTTTATAATTTCACGTTTTAGTTCCTTCAGCTCTTTGTCAGTAAATTTACCTCTTGTTCTAGTCTTGTCTTTTTCCATAAAAACAACATGCATATGTGGATGAGCTTTATTTATATGATAGTTTTCCCACCATATTGTATTATTTGGATCAATTCCCACCTTTTTAAAAAAGGATGGAAGAACCTTTTGTATAACTTCTCCATAATCTTTTTGATTAAATATTCCGGCAGAATTCATCAGTTCATATGATTCAAAGCTAATAATACATTCCCACGCAATATCGCCATCTTTTGAAAATGCCTCACGCGCTGCATCTACAAAAATAGATCTATTGCTATCATTTAAATATCCCATGTTTGTCAACGTAGAAGATGTAGCTTCGCTCCTGGAAGTATATCCTAGAAAACCATTATTGTAATTTAACTGATCTTTTATTTCATCTTCATTAGCATCATTTCTTTCGGTATAACTCAAATATCCATTTGCGCCAAATAGCGTATTTGTATTCATGATACCTTTAAAACGAGTATTACTTGGTGCTTGTTTTCCAAATTCAAAAAACCTAATTTTATCAATTACTTTCGGCATCACATTTCCCTTTCTTTTTGGGGCAAATTGCCCCAAGCAATAAAAAAACTGCAATATAATCAATACCACATCTGCTTTTGGTATTTTTTACTTTGCAGCTTATTTATAATTCATTTTTATACTTAATTACTTTATCTTCATTGTCATCCAAATCAATCTTTAAACTAGGCAACGATTTTGATTTAAGTTAATCTTTCAAGGCTAATAAACCATTTTAATTATTAATATTTTCTAACAATCCATTTCCCTTTTATATTCCTAAATATTTATCTCTTAAGTATGCAGCATCTTCAAATGAAATAACTCCATCATGATATGCACTATTAATAGAACCATAGACTTCATCATAGTATAAATCAATTGATATATCTTGTCTTTTTAAAGCGGAAATAAATTCTTTTAAATCATTAACAAGGTAATTAGGTAGCATTGTTTCCCACATTTCCATCTCTGGTATACTATCAAATTTATACATAATAAATTCTCCATTTCTACATATTATTATATTACAAAACTACTTAATTTCATTTTCCTATTTTATAAGATTCTGAGCTTCTACATCAAGATCATCATAGCGTTTTAGAATCTTATTAATCAAAGAAATTTGCTCTTTGTTAATGTCAATAAAAATTTAACCAACAGGGGGTGCGGATATTTTTTTGGACCAAATAAACCTTTAAACAAATTATCAAACATCTTCTCTAATCCTTTCTTTGTTTTGCATCTCCATATAAGCCTGACCATATTTAGAATATGAGGTCTTATAGATCTTATTAGCGGACAAAAATCCTGTCAGCCATAATGGCATGCCATATGCTGTTTTAACTTCCATCAAAACTTCATCCTTTTTTAAAAGCTGCTTACCATAGATAGGTCTATCAAGACCAAGATCGACATCTCGATACGTAATGTCGCGATCAAAAGTTATCCGTAAATTTTCATCTTCCTTACCACAATATGCATCCCGTTCATAACTGATGAACACAGCAGGCTGCAAATCATGATAATATGAACGAAAATAATTTATTTCCCGGGCAATTTGTGAATCATCCGGTAGATCAACGCATCGATCTAGACATTTTTTTAGCTCTTCATTATTCATACTTATACGCCGCTTATAAACGATCGAACGATATTTCTTTTTCAATTCGATAAATACCGGTTCATCTTCATTAATTGCTTTATAGCATCTTATCCTTATTTTTTCTTTATATACCGGTTTATCTAAAGAATTGCGGATCAAGCGAAAATCAGCGGTATCTAAATATATATTTCTAATTGAACAATGTCCATAACGATCTTCTTGCATATGCTCGCTCATCACCTGCAATAAGCTTTGGTGCTGCTGATAAGTTAAGAGATATTTAAATTCATACCTTTTAAATGTAGTCTGATATTTCATCATGCTTCCTCCCATTGTTTAAAAAGTATAGCTAGCTTTCCTTAAACTAACTTAAAAAACAAGCATAAATATCCATATCTCTTATAAAGCTTCAATCTATCATTATCGTGAATGTGCTAATCTTTTAATCATCGATAATCAAATGATACATTTTCATCACCCATTTCATTTATTAGTTATATTGAACTTTTCCACATAAAAAAAGAATGATGCCTGCAAATTTTGCATAACATCATTTCAAGCGTTGAACAAAACAGTTATTTTTAACGATCTTTCATCATCACTGGTTGCATAGATCTTAGCTTTATGCGCATTAACGATTGCTAAAGCAATCGATAGTCCTAGCCCATAACCACCAGTTTGTGAATTTCGTGATCTATCAGCACGATAAAAGCGATCAAATAAATAATTAAGATCTTGACGATTTATCTTACTGGTCGTATTGAAGACCTGTAGCTTGATACTATTTTTTTGAGTTTCCAAGCTAAGATCGATCGTTCCATGTTCATCACTATATTTTATCGCATTATCTAGTAAGATCATGACCAAGCGTCTGATAGCATTTTCGTCGCCAACATAAGATACCATCTTTTCGATATTTGCATTCAATTTTTTATCCTGCGCCTTAGCTAAAGCTTGAAAGCTCATGAAAGTCTCTTCCACCACATCTGATAATGGAAATTCGATCATGGTCAGTTTTTCTGTTGTTTCTTCCAACTTTGCCAATAAGATCAAATTGTTGGTAAGTTCTGCCATCCGTTTAGTTTGCTGCTGGATATCTTCTAGCCATTCGTTTTGTATCCCATCCATCTTCATGACCTCGATATCAGTATCTATGATCGTTAACGGCGTCTTAAGTTCGTGACCTGCATCCGTAATAAAACGCTTCTGCTTTTCATAATTTTCCAAAAAAGGTTTTACGATCCTGCCAGATAAAAAGATCATCAGCACCAAAACAGCTCCAAAGCCTAGCAAGCTAACAGCTAAGCTGGTAAGCAACAAGGTCTTAAAGCTATTTAAGCTGCGATAACAATCTAAAAAAATGATCCGATAGCCGCTATCATCAGCCATCAACAAGTACCGATAGCCCTCATAAAACCCGCTTCCTTCTTGCTTATCAACAAAAATAGCTTGAGCATAACTTATAGCTGTTTCCCCATCAACAGCGGCAATCTGCCCTGTATCGCTAAATATAACATTGCCTTCTTCATCTAACATGACGGAAAAATAACGGCTTTCATAAGGCAGCTCCGGCGACATGCCTGGCAATTCCTTAGGCGGTTTTTTCATTAGCTTTTCACTGTTCTCCGCCTCATTGAACAAAGGAAAACGACCATCATTTGCCATCAAGACTTCTAAGATCTGATCAGCATCATCAATGATCTTTTGGTAATTCAAATAAGCTATCGTTCCTATTATCACGCTTAGAACGATCAATAACGATATCATGGAAGATATGATCAGCTTTCTTCTTAATTTATTGATCATGCTGTTTCCTCCAAGATATATCCTGCATTACGAATAGCTTTGATCTGAACATTCGCTTTGATAGCTGTTAGTTTTTTACGCAGATAAGAAATATATACCCAAACCACATTGATTTCTGCCTCGCTATCATATCCCCAGATCTTTTCCAAGAAACGCTCGGTTGAAATTAATTGTTGGGGATTGCACATCAGCATTTCCAGCATTTGATATTCCTTGTTCGCTAAACGATAGGTGCCATTAGGTCCTTTTAATTCAAAGGTTGCACGATCAAGGCTAATATTGCCCGCTTTCAGCAATGAACCTGCATTAGTGCCCATGCTCCTGGTCATAGCTCTGATCCGTGCCAATAATTCTTGGGAATTAAAGGGCTTGGTAAGATAATCGTTCGCTCCGCTATCTAACCCAAGCACCTTATCATCAATTTCGGCTTTAGCGCTTAAGATCAGGACCGGTACCATATTAGCTCTTTCCCTTAGCTTCTTTAATACCGTTATTCCATCAACCTTAGGCATCATGATATCCAAGATGATCCCATCATAATCTGTACATTCTAGATAATCCAAGGCACTTTGACCATCATATACGGCATCTACCGTATAATTGTTTCGTTCTAAGATTACGGTCAAGGCTTTTGATAATGCTTTTTCATCTTCTGCAAGTAATATTCTCATGCTCTGCTCTTTTCTTTTTATTAAATTGTAGCAGCTATACTTTAAATATAGCTTAAAATAGTTATTTTTTTACAAATTCTAAATTGGCAAAGATCTTTTCCATCCTTTGATCAGGATAACGCTCATCGATCCACCGTTCAAAATTAGTATCTGCAGTTGTTCCTTGCACCCTTTGATACCAACGATAAACCACTGCTCCTGACATGATGCTATTAAAGATCATGAACATCAATAAGCACCAAGTAAGGACCTTGCCAAAACTATTAGGAATCTTTAAGATCAGCTTTGCCATCCGCGGATATACCTCTTTGATCCATAAGACACCTAAAAAGCCCCAAAAGATCGAATAAAGCAAACATATCCTGCCATCAAGATTAAATGGCAGATTGCTATAATCCCAAGAAACTGAGCCAAAGATCATTTCTTGAAAATATGAACAATAATATTCAATGATGCTGCCAATGATCATCCCACCTAAAAAAGCATAGATCTTTGAGCGATTACGATACTTATACAAAAACATATTTAAAGCCAACGCACCAAAACCATATACCAAATTAAATGGCCCATAGATCAAACCTACCCTGCTTTCCAGGTATCCTCTTGTTACCAAGCAAAAGATTTCTTCAACTACTACACCGCCAAAACAACCCATGAAAAATACCCAGAATAGCTTATAAAATTTATTGCCTTGAGCAAAATGATTATCAAAATTTTCTTGATAATCAATGGCAGCATTGGTAGGTGTTGGCGAAAAAAGCTTAAAACGCCGCTTGCTATGCTTTTCATAATGTTTAGCTTCTTTGATCCTTGTCTTTATCTCATCAGCGGTCCTAGCACAGCTTTTATGCATTCTTGCAAACATATCAGCTGCATCATCTAATAGCTCGACCTCATCATTTAAAGCATCCTTTAGCTTTTCAACCTCTGAAATCCCACTATTTGTATTTTTAGCTAACATTTCCAACTGTGAATTTACGCTATGCGCAACATCATCCTCCAGTTCGATCAACTGATCCTTGATATGTATATACTTATATTTTAATTTGTTTATGAGATAGAACATTATTTTGCTTGCTATCTTTTAATTACAAATATATATTTCTTCTAAAGCTTATATGCTTGCACTTTTAGCCATGTTGGAAATCCAATGATGAAGCCTTTTTAATTTAATAGCAAATATTACCTACTATCTTCAACAAAAAAATCATCTTGGCAAAACTACCAAGATGGTTTTTTCATCAATAACTTAACGATTTTTAAATACCAACCAGATCACGGTGGCAATGCCAATGATCGATCCTGAGATCAAGGCAATGCCTACGCCTGTTTTAAAGCCTTTTTTACCAACGCTAACGGTTTCCTTGGTTGGCTCTGTTATTTCTTGACTAATATCTGGTGTTTTTTCTTCATCATCAATAACTGTTTCAACCGAAGGTTGGGGCGTTTGCTCTATTTCATCAGATCCTGAGGCATTACCACTATTATGATATGTGCCTTTATAAATGATCGTTGAGGTATTTTGCTGCGTATCTGCAGAAACGATTTCTTCTGATATCACGGCTTCAGAATTGCTATCGTTTTGGGAAGGAGGATTTGATGGTGATGGTGCGCTAGGTAATTCCACGCTTGGTCCATCGCCTAGATCTTCATTGACCCAATCAACTTCGATGCTTTGCTCAAACTCATATCCTGTACTATTTAATCGCAAGCGGAAAGTATAAATTCCGTTGCGCTTTAGAACCAAATAATTATTATTTAATGGTTCTCCGTTAACGCTGATGATGGTAATGGCATTTTCATCAATATTCAAGCGCAATGCCGATTCCCCGTTGTTTTCGATCTTCTCAAATAGTTCTGATGCAGCTGGCTTGGTATGATCGATCCAACTAACATTAGCGACATATTCACTGCTGTTTCCGGCACGGTCAGTGATAACAAAGCTATATGTGCCATTATCTGCGAACGTATAGCTTCCATTTGATCCATCGCTAAAAGTTACATCTTCACTGATGTTTTGTAAGCTAGCAATGACTTCCTGATTGGTCCATCCTTCGATGCTATAGTATAGATCTGCAGTTGGACTATCCTTATCGATCCAATTTATGCTGATCGTTAGCACCTTGGTAGTACCATCAGCTTGCAGCACTTCATATTCATAAGTACCATTTGTGGTAAATTCCATCGTTGGTTCGCCTTTAATAAAGGTTGAGCCTTCTTGATAGCCTGATAAGGTGGCTACGACATTGCCATTGGTCAAAGCAATATTATCAAAGCTAACACCTAATGCATCGCTATTGATCCAATCAACATAGGCATTGATCGTTGCTTGATTACCAGCTTGATCTTCGATGATAAAATCGAAGCTGCCATTGGTAGTAAACTCATGCGTGTATCCACCTTCGCTTATTACTTTAACCCCTCGTTTATCAAAATCTGTCAAAGTTGCTATTACTGATCCACTTGTTGGATCTAAAGTACTATATACAACGGTGGCATTTGGTAAAGTTCGATCGATCCAGCTTACCTCTGCTCTGATCGTGCTTTGATTGCCCGCAAGATCTTGGATCACAAAATCATATGTTCCATTATCCATAAATTCATACATAGCTGAACCGCTAACAACCGTAACTCCTTCTTCGCTAAAATCATCGATATAAGCCATAACGCTCGTATTGGTTGGATGAGTTACGCTATAATGAACCGTTGCCTGCGGAGCGATCTTATCGATCCAGCTAACTGTTGCATCTATGGTCTTCTCTTCATTTGCGGCTGTTAGATAATGGAAGGTATAGGTACCATTTTGACTAAATTCATAAGTTGTCGCTTCAGCATAACCGCCTTCAGGTAAATGTAAGGTAGCTATGACATTTTGATTGGTCAAACTTTCGATCGAATATGTTACGCTAGCCTCTTCATCGATAACGATCGTACTATCTTCATAAAAATTTAACATTTTTCCGCTGAAGTACATGCTTTGTTCTTCTTGGGAATTACCATATGTTGCAGTTGCAACGATCTTTAAATAACGTGCCTGTACATTTTTTTCAAGATCGATAGTTTTTAGGTTTGCATTATTTGGCAAGTCCGTAAAGCTTTTGACCAATTCCCAATCTGTACCATTCATGCTTGCATAAATTTCACCATCTTTAAGTCGCCCATTTTGACCGCCAGGAAGATAGGTCAACTTATTGATAAAGCGTACTTTATCAAAACTTACGACATAATATTTGTCCTCATCGCGATAATTAAATTTAGTATGCCATGCTGTATTAGCATTACCATCGATAAAATTAATTGCTGCATGATCGGATGAAGTGCTTTGCTGTGTTGAGAATTCTATCAAGCTTACATGCTTCAATGGCAAATATCTGCTAGTATCATCATCTTGGCTTGCTGTAAAACTATATTCCTTGCTTGGCCCGGTCATATAATTTGCATATGCACGATAACGAACCTTGACCGTAACATCATTGCTAAATCTAATAGGATTATCTAAACCACCGGCATATGCTTCCCATGATTTGCCATCATCCAAACTATATTCTAATTTATTTGAATTTGGACCTAGCAATAGATCTTCATCATCATTTTTATATATTTCATTGCCAATGCTTTTACCTTCTTTGATATCTATCGTATAATTCGTATCAACGCCCATCAACCCGATCAATATATCTTTTTCTGGATCGATCTTAGCTATTTGTTCAGGACTTAAAGCAATCACATGATTTGGGGTATATCCATCACTACTATCGCTATTTTGATCTTTTTCCCAAGTTTTGCCACCATCAAGCGAAAATCTTACCATCAGTTCATAACCGTCATAGCTTTGATCTAGCACGATCTTTCCTGCATTTTCTCCATCAAAAGAGAAAGTTGCTAATTCTTTAGCATTTTTACCTAACAATGATCTAGCGATCTCTTTACATGCATCAGGCTGCAAGCTTACCGATGCATCAGCGTTAGCTGCAGCATTTAATGCATTGGTCTTTAAGATATCAATTTCTGCTTTAAGCTCAGCTATGCTGATATAAGGATCGATCAAATTAAGCAAATCAACCATTACTGACGGATAATAGGTATAAGTATCAATGACCCTTTTAGCCAACGCTGACCAATCAACTTCACTGGCAGAAGCAGCATCATAAGCTTTGATCAAGCCATACATAGCATCCAAATTAAAATCAAGCTGATCTAATGATCCCCATAAAGCTTCCTGATGAATTGAGCTATTTTGCGCATAACTGTGTGACAATAGCTCATAAAACATGCTATTTAGATAATTATCATAATCATTCAACGCTGCCTGTGCTAATAAGATATACGTCGTATTATTGATATAATACACCGCATTAAAATCCATCTGTCCCCATCCTAATAACAAGCGTGCTTCTGAAGAAATATTCGCTCCCCAACGCGTAAAAGATTGAGCCCATCCACCAACGTTATTCCAAATGGTCCAAATACCTTTACCATCTTTATTTAAGCTATACAGCAAATAAGCCTCATGACCTGGCTGATAAGTATTTACGGCGGCAATTCCTTGAACTTCATTGACGTTCATTCCCATACCAGATATTCCCCAGCAGATGCCCCCAGCTTCCATCATCATCCACAAGCGATAGCGATTAGCTTCTCCATAGTTGATGCCATATTGAGCCAACTTATATTTACTTTCCCATATTTCGCGGTTTTCTTCACTATAAAAACGTGGCTGATTATAGCCAACATTAACATAGCTAACATAACCATAGCCATTATAGCGCCAACTATAATTTACATCTGGATATTTTTCATCAATCAGGTCCCTAAGCCATAGAATTTCCTGATCATCCATCTTAGCATCCATGACATAGCGTACCAATTCCATAGAATAATTATCAAATTCATCAGGGCGAACAAAA
>CASGCC010000081.1:0-6882 GCA_949299585.1 uncultured Bacillota bacterium
TTTTTCCTATTGGAAGTTGTTTTCGTCATGCGCTTTTTTCAAAAATCTATATAAATCTTTAAGATTTAAAATGTTGACATATTACCTAAAGACTTTTTTTATTTATGCTATACAACATATGCGCGCTTATATGTTGATATCGCTAAAATTAAAACCCCACAACACAAAAAACTTATGTTTATGGGGTTATGCCCTTGCGGTTACAGTCCTCTCTCATAAATAATCTATTTACATGAATCATTAAATAAAGCAATTCTTCTTCTGATAATTTCCAGTTATTTTCTTTTTCTAGATATTTCGATACTTCTAACACACAAGCATATGTATCTGGTGTACTAGCAATCAAATTTTTAAATATCGCATTGTTATCGCTTTGAATAGCCTCACCATTAGCTAATCTCATAAATAAATATTGTAAATGTGTTACAAATCTTGAATAGTTGATCGTATCTTTATCAACAGATGTCTTATAGAAACTTTCAATTAATTTGGTGATATTTTGAATAAGATAATCAAATTCTTTAGAGCCTTGATGCTTAGGCTTGTTCACTTCAGAATTTACGATATTTATCGCAATACCAATAGCTTCATCATTAGGCAAACGAATACCTAATCTTCTTTCAATCATTTTTAAAGCTTGAAAGCCTACATCAACTTCAACTTTATATAATATCTTATAATCATACGCTAATGGATAGGAGAACATGATGTTTTTCTTATAGCGTTCGATACAAAAGTTTATATGATCTGCTAAAGTAAATACTAAATTAGGATTTAGCTGAGCATCTATCTTTCTTTTAAGATATTCTACGATACTAGAAGAAATATCCAATATTTCTTCAGGTATCTCATTGATCAATCCAATATATTTTGAATCAATATCATAATAAGTTCTTGTTATTAAATTTAAATCTTCAATAACACAAGGCATCTTATTAAATCCTATGCCTTTTCCTGACACTATTACTTCTTCACCTGAGCTATCCAAACCTAGAGCAAAATTATTATTTATCTTTTTCAATAATTTCATCCTAGTGACCTCCTGATTATTTTGTATCAATGATGATATTTTCTTTATCAACCATCTGATCAAGATATGATTTTTTAATGTTTTCGTTATTATTAGTTAAGATCACCATGACCGTTAAATCATATGTTTTAGCTTCAAATAACTTTTGATCAATTCTAATTATTTGATCTCCATGATTGACTTTTGACCCAACTTTTTTCAATGCTTCGAAGCCTTTTCCATTAAGATCTACGGTATCGATTCCGATATGAATAAGTAATTCTGTTCCATTTTCCATCTTGATCCCAAAAGCATGTTTTGTTGGAAATATCATACTTAATGTACCGCTAGCGGGACTATTCACAATAGTTTCTGAAGGAATGATCCCAAATCCATCTCCCATCATTTTTGATGAAAATGCTGCATCATTAACCATGGTTATATCCACGCATTTACCTTTTAGTGGCGCATAGATATTATTATCTATTTTTTTCTTGAACAAATTTAGCATGATACTTTCTCCTAAAATATAAAAACTCTTCTTCAGCAACCAAAAAATATTATGGTTATGCCTCCGAAGAGTTACAGTCCATTTACAGTAATATTGTAACGCTTACATCAGTTTTGTCAAGCGAAAATTAATTTTATCACAAACTATTTCTATGTTTTTTATAGATCAATAATATTGTAACAAATACAACAAATAATGGTATTAATAGCATATAATTATTTCTGGTTTGGTTTTTCAATATTTGATCTTTAACAGCATCAACTTCATTATCTATGTTTTTTTCTTCCGTATTTTTTATTGTAGCATTGCTATCATCCATGATATCATCATTTTCTTTTTCGATTGCTTTAGGCCTCTCTATGCTTGCATCTGAATTAGCAAAAGATTCTGATATTGCTGATTCAAAAACATTCTCATTGATGAATTTTTCTGTCATATCATAGCTAATTTTCGGCATGATGATATTAGTGCTTCGATAGCCACAGATAGGGCATTCATAACATTTTAACCCTGTTTCATATATTGTTGGTTCTTTAATGATAACTTCTTGAAGAATATGCTCGCTAATCGTATCTTCTAATTTTTCATGGCATCGTTCGCATATCTTCCAATGATCTGTCTGATCATATGACCATTTGTCAGCAAGCAAATGCCCTAGTGCATCACCATATGCTAGCGTTTGCTCTCCAATATGCCCGCACTCATCACAAAGCAAGTAATACTCGGCAGGTTCTAGACAGCTAGCTTCTTTAGCAATCGCATCGGAAATATGATTAGTATACTTATGATTTATTACAATTTCTACAGGATCACTAATTTCCGAATAATAATTCAAACTTGGAATTACATATTTTTTTGTAAATTCATAAACCTGTCCAACCGAGAGATCATTAAAAAAATTGGTTTGTTTCCATTCTCCATCATTCAGCTTATAATACGCGTAATCTTCTAAATCAAATATGATCTCATCACAATTAACAACTTGATAATCTCCAATTGTCGGCTTAGTATCTAATGTGATTCCATTAAGTAATCCACTTGTATAATAATAATTTTCAGCAATAATTTCTCCTACATTTTTTGCATCGATCGTTCCTTGATAGCAATTCAAATTTCCACCCAGAACTTCGATTGAAATTCCATCAAAGCTCCTTCCATAATTATTGGTTACCTTATTACCACCAATAAGGTTTAACGTACCACTTTCAATTGATAAATTACCACCTTGCACAGCTGATGATCCACCATGATAATTAGAACCACCATGAATCGTCAGTTTGCCATCGCCGTTGATCTTGATCATGCTTGATTCATCCATGATCAAAGCTGGTGCATTTTGACGGTCTTGATGAGCTTGGAGCGTATTATCTCCACGAATGACCAATTCGATGGAACTATTATTCAAAGAAATATAATTATTACACTCTTCCCAAGGAACATTGTATTTAATTTGCATATCATCAAAAATAATCTGTGCATTACTAATATTATTTATTGTGATATTAGTATTTGTGGATTCACCTATTATCGTATATTGGGTTGGTGCATATTGATATTTATTATCAGCAATTTGATAATACTCATTGGTAATAATGATATTACCTTCTGCAACATCTAATATTACCTTATACTCTTCTGACACTTTTAATTTTACATTATTATCTTTTGGAGTTATACAGCTATCTTGTACTGTATTTTCAGGAAGAAGGTTTGTATCTTTATATGTCAAAGTTTGATATTCCAAGTTTATACCCGTTAACTCTTCTATCTTTGTTTGAACTTCTTTTATCGTATCTGTAGCTTCAACATCGATATCTAGTATCGTATCACTTCCTTCAATATAAACATTGATGCCAAATTCAGCAGATACATTGATTGAAAATGATATGAATAATAACATGTTTATCAATAATATCTTAAACAGCTTCATTTTTAACCCCTTTTTTAGATATATATTATTATACAATTAGATTTAAATGAAAATAAAGCAGAACCAAACTGCTTTATCTCCATTTAAATACATAACTTTTCAATCGCATATGCTACCCCATCTTCATCATTGCTCAAAGTTATGAAGATGGCTTTTTCTTTTAGTTTATCAAAACAATCATGCATCGCTACAAAAGGATAATGACATGACATCTGATAATCATTCTCACCATCACCGATAACCAAGATATCCTCATTATGAAAATGATTTAGATCACGGATACGATCGACCCCAACGATCTTGTCAATGCCAAACGGCACTAATTCAATGGTCGTATTATCAGTAACCATCACCTGACAATGTTCGGCTAACAATTCTTTTAATTCATTGGCTACCAGCCATACATTTTTGATCCCAGCATGATCGTTTAAACCTATCTTATCAAAGATGATATCTTTATTTTCTTTAATAACGCTGGGATAATCATCATGATGCTTTTCAGTTCTAAAACGATAACCTTGTGATAAACCAAAACAGCTAAGATGATATTTTTCTGCAATTTTCAAGGTGTTTATCAATACTTCTTGAGGAAGCCTTGCCCCACGATATATTGCTTTTTCTTTGAAATCATAGAATTCCTGACCATTATTTCCTACCAAATAACCATGATATTTATCAAGTTCGATCTTTAAGGCATCTTCCATCAAATGATCTAAAGGTCTGCCTGAAGCCAAAGCAACCTTGATCCCTCTTTGTTGGATATCAATTACCATTTCCTTATTTCTTTTAGAAATTTCCTTATGTGAATTCAGCAAGGTACCATCCATATCAATAATTACGGCTTTATATCTGTTAGTCATCTAGATCCTCGCTTTCATTCAATAGCTTTAACAATGCTTCATAATATATTCTATATCCAACCATCAGCGTGTCAATATCCATACCTTCATTAGCTTGATGCGCCTGCCCTATATCTTTTCGTTTTAGATGACTAGGCGTTGTTGGCCCATAGGTAACAAAGTTTTTAAATTTTCTGGCATAGGTATCGCCAGGCGATACCTTACATGGCGTAACATCATCATTGGTAATATCGCGATAAATTTTTTCTAATTCTTTGACCAAGTGCGAATTAGGATCGATATAATGCCCTTCACGATCTTCCAACACTTCAACTTCTAAGCCATTTGCTTCTTGTTGCCAAGCGTTTGTTACCGTTTGGATTACTTGCTGTTTATCCATACAAAACGGATATCTTATATCAACTATACAATTGATGTGATCATCCTTTGTTTCTACTTTGGTCACGCATAGCGTCAACTCGCCATATTTCATGTCTTTATGGGCAATTCCAAATGCTTTTCCCTGCCAATCTTTAAACATTTTGGCAATTTCCAGACATTTATCATCATCGTAATATGCACCAATAAAGCTCATCATAGCTTCAAATGGATCAATCGCAAGATTTGGTCTTGATCCATGGGCTTGCTTGCCTTTGATATTAAGAATCAACGTTCCATCATCGATCAAGATCTTTCCTTTTAATTGCCGCTCTTTCAAAAAAAACTCAAATTTTGCAAACACATCATCTTGCCAACAATCAAGTTTGGCATTCAACAAAGGGCAGGTAATATGCCAATGTTCTCCTCCCTGCATTTCTTTAACCATGTTTGGTTTAGCAAATTTCAAAGCCAACGTCAACAGCCCATGTTCGCCATAATTTATCGGAAAAGTCGCATCAGGAACAAAGCCAATCTCAGGAACATCCGTGCTGTTAGCTAGATAATGATCGATGTCTTCCATCTTTCCTTCTTCATTGCTGCCAAATATCAAAGTAAGACGATTTTTTATTTCATTGTTTTTTATTACTTCTTTAGCGGCATGAAACAAAGCCATGGCTGGCCCCTTATTATCATTGCTCCCTCGGCCATATATGACATTATTCTCTACTCTAGCAACAAATGGATCGTGCTCCCATTCGCTAATATCTGCTGGAACAACATCCAAATGAAGCGCTGCTCCAATGTTTTTTCCTTTTTGTCCATAGCTTAAGGTAACTACTTTATTATCATAATTTTTAAATTCAAAACCATTTTCTATCCCTATTTTTTTGATATGATCAAAAGCTTTCGCGATCTCTTTTTCAAAATCAGCATTATCTTCCTTATATGTTTTATAGCTGATCAAAACTGCCGTATCACAAATGATATCATTCCTAATGTTATTTAATTGTTCTTCATTCATAGTTGCTTAATTACGCTTAGCACTTTATCTTTGGTCTTGGATGTTAATGTATCGATAAAGCTTTCATAAGTGATATATGGAAAATCTTGCGGAATGATATATGAACCGTAGCCATTAGAATAGGAAACCAAGATCTTTTCCTTTAAATCTATTTCATCTAACCATTTAGAAAACATCTCATTAGGATAAAAAATAAGTTTGATGCCGCCAATGTCCCATTGTGCAGCAGTAGCTTCATAAACTAATTTGCTAGGATCTTTCACATAATTTTCTCGCATGATCTTACCAAATTCAATCGTTTCTAATTCTCTAGCGGTTAAGCTTCCTCTTATCTTTGATATATCGATTGGTGCAAGATCATGTTCATATTTGATTTCTTCTTCATGATAATCTAATTTTAGATCTTTATCATAACTTTGATTTGCTTTTAATTGTTTAATTTTTGCAATCATCTTATTGCCCAAAAATTCTACTGCAGCATAAGTTTGATTAGGTCTGGTAAATCTTGAAGAAATATCCCCCGACGCACCGCTCATATAGGTGAATTCTTCATCAGGATATTCTAATCTTAATTGCTGCATGACATATCCCGGAAATTCGCTAGAAAAATAGGGAACATTTGCATGCAAGATCGTTGGATGACAATTGTGAATGATGATATTTAACCAGGTCTTACCTTCGATCATTAGTTTGATCAATGATAGATACTCATTATTGGTTTCATAATTTGATATCCTCGATTTCCCAACTTCATTAAATTTTACGATCTGATATTCCGTTTTAATCGATTTGGTTTCATGGATGACGATATCTTTAAAAGCATTAGCTATAAGCTCGATAAAATATTTTATATATCGTTCATCCCTGATGTTATTAGCAACATGCGTATGGGTTGCTGAAGTAATAAGGACCAGCTTTGCATCATGGAAAAATGATCTTGCCTGATCTTGTAACTTAATCCTAGTATTACGATCGATTGATAATACATCGGCTGATAAATGAATGATGGTGGTCTTACCATCAGAAAGATATAATAATCTAGCTTCTAGATCATCGTGATATACAAATAACTCATTTGTTTGGGTAATATGTCCACATTGCGTAGTAGGAAATGGTGAATTAATTATTTTCCTTAAAAATCCATATTTCATAATTTTACCTCTTTACCAACCATATTTATTTGAGCCCCAT
>CASGCC010000081.1:6904-10934 GCA_949299585.1 uncultured Bacillota bacterium
TTTCTTGTTTGACCAAGATCAAAGAATTGGCCGGTATATCCTGATCAACGATCAAACCTGGGCCTAGCGCTGATTTGGTACCAACCGAAACACCTGGGAAAAACACATTATTTACTCCGGTACGCACATAATCACCAATACATATTGCATTAGTGTATCTTGAACGAATATTTAGACCTTGGACCTTTCTGCTTACCTGCGCATCATCAAAACGTAAGATTGCCATGATCACTCCTGCCGCAATATCTACATATCTTCCAATGACCCCATATACTTCACAAGTATGCACCATGGCAACACATTCCATGGTAACCCCACATATTTCTGCGCCAAAACCTATCTTGTTCTTAGGACCAATAACAGTGTTCTCATGGATCAAACAATGATTGGTGATCTTGCTGCCTTTACCAATGACACAGTTATTGCCTAAATAAGCGCCATCTTTAATGATGACATCATCATCGATCCAGCAGTTACCTTCGATCGTTACATTTTCTAAACATACATTTTTACCAACATGGATATAATGATCTTTATTTCGTTTGACATCGATAAGCTTTGCTGTAGGATCTATATCATCACAAATAAGTTCCATGTTTTGACAATATTGTTCGTTCATCGCCAAAATATCCCAAGGATACATTACGGTTATCAGTTTATTTTTAGCTATTACCGGCTTGCATCTAAGACCTTTTTTGATCAGCTGATCGATCGCACTAATCAGATGAAATTCATCATCTGGCATCTGACCGCAATTAATGGTATATGAACCCTTTTTAACAAACGTTAATTTTTTGATTCCTTCTTTTGCGATCTTACAAATCCCATATACTTGATAATCTGCATAATGATCTCTTGGATGAGCATATATTTCTTGAATATATGCTGTTGTTTCTTTGATTGCAAAGGCTTTTGTTTGTTCTTTCCATGGAGCAACGATGATCGCATCTTCTTCTTGATTTGCCACACTGATAAGATCTTCTAATGATCCAAAGGTATTTGCTTCAACCAATATGCAATCTTTATCGATCTGGCTAATATTTGCAAACATTTCATCATCATAATTTATTATTTTGGCATCATATGTTTGGGCTAGCTCTTTTATATATGGCGTTGCTTTGGCAACGATATAAAGATCTTTAAGCTGAAGCTTTTTGACTATTTCTAACCAATATTCTATTAATGTTATATTTCCTACTGTTGCCCTACAAGATCCTTCTTCATGATGAAAAGGAAACATTTTGTCATCTTTTGGATCACAAAGCAAGATTATAGCTTTATTTCCAATATCCATAATATTTATCGAACAATTCATCATTATAATCATCTGCTCCATCTATATTCGAACTCTTAAATACTGGCGGATTATGACCAGCTTTAACCAAGTTATCGATCGTTTCCGCAATCAATGCCTGCGCCAAGGCAATACCTATGCTATCGCTGGTAGGTCCGGTCGGAATATCAAAATTATCAATATAAAATCCAGCATCACCTTTACATGCCCCATTATCTAATACCACATCCGCAATTTCATATAACTTTTTACCACTTTTATGACGTGATGTCGTATGCACGGAATGTTGCATAGAAGTCATAGCGATGACATTGCAGCCAATTTCTTTAGCACCTAAAGCCATTTCTACCGGCACAGCATTTCGGCCTGAATTCGATACGATCATGATCGTATCATTAGCCGCTACCTTATATAATTTCAACATAGAGGCTGCATAACCTTCTAATCTTTCGACCCATGTGCTCTTATTAGGCATCTCATGCAGCATCAATTCTGGCAATAAGATAGCTTTTACATAGGCTAAGCCTCCTGCCCGAATATAAATTTCCTCAGCGATCATATGTGAATGTCCAGAGCCAAAAACATAAAATCTTCCGCCGTCCAAGCACGATTTGCTAACTAATTTAGCTGCATCGCTCAAAGGTTTTTCTTGTGTAACGATTGTTTTGTCTAAGATATCTTTAACATGATTTAAATATTTGCTTCCTACTGTCATATTTGTCTCCATTTCTTTATTTCTTTTTTAATTATTTCTATCATTTTTTCACTTTCACCTTTAGCAAAAGGGCTGCTTAGAGCTTCATAACCATAATGATCATATGAATAACGATCGGCAAAATACATATAATAGTTATTTGCGTATCCAATAAAATGGGTATGATCATCTTGCAGATCATTGCTAAGTTGCGAGAATAGCTCACCAGGAATAAAGATAAATATTTGATCATTTATCTTTATCATGGGAATGGTCAGTTGATAATCATTCATATCTTGATAATTTTTAATAAAGCGAATATTGGCTTGCGCTCCTTCAACATCATTTTCTAGCAAGCGCAATTGAGCACCTTGCAAGTTATCGGCAATTCCTTTTTCCAATTTTTCCTTGGCTTCATTTAGCTTTATTTGTGCTTCTGCTAGTGAAATGGCTTTTTTGGCTGCTAATTTGATTTGCACATTTTTGGTATCAATATGAATATCTGAAACTGTTTTTGAAGCAGATAATAATGCGTTAATGGCTTTCCTTAAGATCTGTGCTTTATTATCTACTTCGACAAAGCCATTTTCCACACGAGTAAAACGGGTTGAAATATCTCCGCAGCTGCCATTTAAAAACATCACCATCTTATGATCATCAGCCATCAACTGATCAAGCCTTCCAGGATAATCAGCACTTATTTCTAGATTACGATCATTTAAAATAGTTGGATGACATGCAAAATTAACTAATAATACGATTGAACTTTTATTATTGAGCTTGCATACCCACAAGTCATCATTGCCAGGAAATGCTAAGGAATTACGATTTTTTCCAACATTAGCGCATTTACCGTATGCTATTTCAATCTTCCCTTCGCTTAGATCATCTAGAGCTTCTTGGATTCCTATCGAAATTTCATTAACAATATATTCAATAAGCGGTTTATCTATCTCGCCTAAAAGATCTTTGCCTCCTTTTAAGAATCCTTGTGCTGTATCTAGGATCCCTCCCGGTCCTGAATGCGTATGCGTAGCAGTAATATTTAAGACATCGATCTGTAATTCATTAGCTTTTTTCTTGCAAGGTTCAACGATCAATCTATCAACTGCTAACAAATCACAAGCAACCAAGCAATACCTTTTGTTATCATTTTCAGCTACCATAATTTTAGCATATAGATCATCATGTACTTTGCTGGCAGGCCGATAGCGATCAAAGCCCGCTAAATTACATGCTGTTGTTGGAGTAATCTTACGTTTTGAAAATCCAAGCTGCATAATATCTCCTTTCCTATGATGTTGATTTTTTTCTATATTTATAATATACACCTGTATATACATGTTGTAAATACACAAAAACTTGTTTAGTTAGGATAATTAATCTATAATATTTTGGAAGGAGCAATTATGAACACTAATAAAAACGATATCGTCATCAACTATATCCTAGAACGCATTCAGAAAAAAATATATTCACCCGGTCAATTGATAGAATCAGAAACTGAGTTATGCAACAAGCTGAATATTTCGCGCATGACCGTCAGAAAAGCTTTAGACATCTTGGTCAATGACGGCGTAATTTATAAAGAAAAAGGCCGAGGAACATTTGTTTCCAAACGGCCAAAATATGCTGAGTTTCAATGCGGTGTTGGTTTTAGTCAAGAGGCTAGAAAACGTGGCATGGTCCCTTCTACCAAGGATGCTACATTGGTTCTAACGATTGCTGATGAAATAATAGCTAAAAAACTAGATATCAATGTAGGAGACAAGGTATGGAAGGTAAACAGGATAAGATGCACCGATGGTATTCCCGTCGTATATGTTTGCGAATACTACATCTATGCGCAATGTGAAGATCTTAATGAAGAAATCATTAATGATTCCATTTATCAGTATCTTGAAAAAAAAGGCATTGCTTTTGCCTTTGCAGATCAAAAAATGGAAGCTGTTAAATGTCCAGCAATAATTGCCCGCTCTTTAGAAATCAAGCCTGATCATCCGGTCATCTTAATGTCTTTGATTGCTTATATGCGTAATGGT
>CASGCC010000082.1 GCA_949299585.1 uncultured Bacillota bacterium
CATCTTGCCATTACGCGCCAAATTATAGAAAAAAGAAAATCCTGAATAAAAATAGATGCCTTCCAAGATATAATTAGCCATCATGACCTTAGCTAAAGTAAATTTATCTTGCGAGCTTTGAAATGCATTATAACAATCACCAATAAACTGATTACGAGCCAAAAGCATCGGATCATCCTTCCATTGATATAAGATCTCCATGCGCTTTTCTAACGAACATATCGTATCCAACATATATGAATATGACTGCGAATGGATACATTCTTGGAAGGTTTGGATGTTTAGACATAAATTAACCTCATTAGCCGTGATATATTCTCCAACATAAGGCAGATTAGCACTTTGGATACTATCTAAGAAAACCAAGAACGATAAGATCTTATCAAACGCCTTCTTCTCAGCTTGTGATAGCTGCGGATAATCTTTGACATCTTGGCTAAGATTGATTTCTTCCGGAACCCAGAAATTATTCATAGCTTGGCGATACCAATCGCTAGCCCAACTATATTTCATATTGTTAAAATCATTAAGATTTGTAGTATTGCCATTGATCATCCTTCTTTTGATGATGTCGATATCACCATTAGGATTGAACAAAGCTTTTTTCTGTAATTGTTTCATAAGCTTCCTTCCTTAAGCTGAACAGCTTTCACATTCTTCAACTTCCAACGAGCGGCTGCGAACATAATAGATCGTCTTTACCTCCAGTTGATTAGCTAGGATATATAGATTTAATAATTGCCGCATCGTATAATCATTGGTTATATAAAGATTCATGCTTTGTGCCTGGTCGATATGACGAGAACGACAAGCACATGCTTTGATCGAAAAGGTCTGATCGATATGATGAGCTTGCTTATAATACCAGAAAGTATCATTATCAAGATCAGGTGCTACCCTTGCCAGCATGCTGCCTTTTTTCTCTTCTAAGAAAAATTTGTTCATGATCGGATCGATACCAGCACTGGTATTGGCAATGATACTGGTCGATCCGGTTGGCGCAATTGCTAAAAGATATGCATTGCGTAAACCATATCGAGCTACGCTTTGGCGAAGTTCATGCCATTTTTCGCTATCATAGCCGCGAAGCTTAAAATAATCGCCATTTTCCCAATCGCTGCCTGCAAATAAGCTATAGCATCCTTTTTCTTTAGCAAGTTCATTCGAGGCTTTGATCGTTTCATAATTGATGAATGCAAATAGTTCATCAACTAGATCCAAATGTTCTTTTGACTCCCAAGCTATATGCTTTTTTGCTAGCATATGATGATAACCTGATACTCCTAAGCCGATCGAGCGGTATTTTTGATTGGTAACCTGAGCATAAGGTAAAGGATAATAATTGAGATCGATGACATTATCCAAGGCCCTTACTACATTGTGAATGATATTGGCAAAATGCGCCCGATCATCTATATCGATATTGCCTAAAGATAAACTAGCTAAATTGCAGACCACAAAGTCCCCTGCCTGATTTCTTTCAACGATGATGGTTTCCCCATCACTTTCAACCATCTGCTGATCTAAATGCGTTATGGCAGACATGTTCTGCGCAATTTCGGTGCATAGATTTGAACAATATATCATCCCTGCATGCTTATTAGGATTATATTTATTAACGATATCGCGATTAAAAGCAAAAGGAGTACCGGTTTCGACCGCCGACCTTAAGATCATCCGCACCAGATCTTTCAACGACACTTCTTTACGGGATAAACGATCTTCTTTGATGCATGCTTTATAACGTCTTACCCATTCATCACCATAGCTATCCTCTAACGCAAAGCCCATGATCTTTTTTACTTCATGAGGATCAAATAAATACCAGCTTTGATTTAGATCTTTAGCGCATTGCTGCCAAAAATAGTCAGGATAACATACTCCAGGGAATACATCATGTGCCTTTAGACGTTCATCGCCATTATTAGTGCGGATATTTAAAAAATCTAAGATATCTTTATGCCAAACATCCAGATATACTGCAACCGCTCCGCTTCTAACTCCTAACTGATCAACAGCCACCGCCGTATCATTAATGATCCTGATCCAACGAATGACCCCGCCTGCCGCATTATCAAAGCCACGGATCGAACTTCCCAACGCTCTGACCTTACCTAGATATAAGCCCATGCCCCCACCAAATTTAGATACCTGCGAAAAATTGGTAATGCTGCGAAAGATCCCATCTAAGGTATCATCCACCGTATCAATAAAACAAGAACTTAACTGATTAAACGGCTTACGGGCATTGCTTAAGGTCGGGGTAGCCATCGTAACTTCCAGTTTTGATAACATATCATAAAACACCTTTACCCAACGCAAACGATCTTGTTTTTCATTTAATGCTAGATGCAAAGCAATTCCTAAAAACATTTCCTGAACCGTTTCAAGCGGAACATGCTGATGATCACAAACGACATAACGTTTAAAAAGCAATTCCATCCCGCTATAATTTAATAGTTTATCGCGTTGTTCATCCATGAATGCTGCTGCTATATCTAGCTCATCATCACGATAATTTTCTAAGATGTAGCTACCATATAGACCTTTATCACTTAATAGCCTAATTTTTGCTGCAAAGCTTTTTATTCCATGTTGAGCCATCTGTTCCTTGATCTTTTTTTTCATCTTATGATCTAACAGATAAGCGCCGATCATTTCATATTTAGGTGCTTCGATCGTAATGCTCTCGATCGCAGCTTTGATAAGATCATCCATCTTTTTATCAGCTTCATGATCTTCTTTGGTCAAAAGCTGGTACTTATGATATAGCTTATCTAAGGCATAGGCATCTTCCTTGAAATCTTTTTCGATATCGTTTAGAACGATCATTAAAGATGGATCTTTCAATTCTTGGCATAGCAATTGTTTGACCTGTCTTTTTTGCGAATGCTCATGACGATATAAGATATATGCTCTAGCTTGCACATAATATCCCATATGCATCAAGCTCTCTTCAACGATATCTTGGATCATCTCTACACTTAGTTCATCTTTATCTTGCAGCTGATGATCGACATATCTAACCAGATCTTCGATCACCTCATTTTTCACTTGTTTGCTGGTACTTTGCCATACCTTGGTGATGGCATTTCTAATTTTATCGATATCATATGGTTGGCTGGTGCCATCCCTTTTAATTACATAATCTTTCATGAAATAATGCTCCTTGGGGCTATTTTACCTAAAGCCATATCATTTAGCAAAGGTTATGCTCTTTTAGCAATCGATAAAATTAACTATGATATAATATTATTAATTAATATCGAGGCATTTCTATGAAAAAGATCAAAATAATTTTCTTCGATATCGATGGTACCCTCATCGATATGCAAACTAAGCAAATTAGTGCTAAGACCATTGATGCATTGCAGCGCTTAAAAGCAAGAAACATCAAGATTTGCATAGCTACCGGCAGATCCCCGCTGCAAATACCAAAATTTACTGATATTAACTTTGATGCTTATCTTACTTATAACGGTTCATATTGCTATGAACAAGACAAAACGTTATTTAGCAACCCCTTATCTAAAGAAGATGTCCACACCTTGATCGCTAACGCTGCTAAGCTCCAAAAGCCTTTGGTCATCGCAACTAGCAATAGCCTGCTAGGCAATGGCAACGATGAAGACCTCAAGACTTACTTTGGCTTTAGCAATGTATACTATCAGCTCGCCGATGATCTTGCTTCTCTAAGCAAACAAAACGATGTTTATCAGATCATGATGCCAGCGCGTAAAGAAGAATATCCAGCGATCATTCAAGATGTAAAAGCTGCAAAGATCGTGGCATGGTGGGATCGTGCTGTTGATATCATACCTCAAGATGGCGGAAAAGGAGCTGCCATAAAAGCTATGCTGTCACATTATGGATACAGCAAGGATGAAGCCATGGCCTTTGGTGATGGCAATAATGACATTGCCATGCTACAAGCTGTAGGACATGGCATCGCTATGGGCAATGCTTCTTTGCAGCTAAAAGCTATTGCGGATGAAATATGTCAAGATACCGCTAATGATGGCATATATCACTACTTATCCGCAAACGGCATCATCTAAGATAGAAAGCGATCCTTAAACACTTATTAAGGATCGCTTTGATCTTATCTTATTTATTATTTAATTTTTGCTGTAGCATCTGCATGATCATTTTCAAGGATATTTCCTGCTCGATCTTTCGTATTCCGGCTTTTTCTTCAGCAGTATTGCCATAATCGACCTCTAGCAACGCTCCGGAAATATATGAAGCCATATCACTATTTAGATAAACGATCGGTTCTGCCATTTCTTTGGCTTCGGCTAATCTTCCTGCATAACCACAATGGCTTAGCAGCGCTTTTTCTCCTCCTGCCATCTGAGAAAACTCGTCTTTCATTCCCGTCTTGGTCGATCCAGGTAGAACGGCATTTACTCTGATACCTTTTTGAGCAAATAGTTTTTGCAAATATACCGTATAATAATTCATTGCTAATTTCGAAAATGGATAACCTAAGGTTCCAGGCAAATATTGCAATCCTTTTTGGCACAATATTGCAATGATTTCTTCGTAATCATTTGCTTCGATAATCGGCAGATATACTTCCTTATTGTCTTCTTTTTCCCAGCCATTGCCTGCGGTAGATGTCATAAAGGCAATCGCTCCATTGGCTTTCATCCGTTCAACAAGGTATTTTTCGCAAATATATTTATTAGCGATAAAATCAATCGATACCGTTGTCAAAAAATCATGTTTAGCACCAGAAACGCCCGCAATGCCAAAAAAGGCATCGATAACCGTTGGCAGCTGATCCATTGCCTCATCGATAGATTCTTTCTTAGATAAATCAACATGGACAAATTCAGCGATATTTTCCACATCACATTTATTCCAATCCAAGGCATAAACCTTGGCACCAAGCTCAACTAGCAGCCTAGCCGTTTCTTTGCCCATTCCTGAGCTTGCGCCTGTAACGACAACGGTCTTACCAGCATAACCTAAATAATCTTTCATTGATATTTCCTCCGTATCATCTCGTTTATAATTCTATCCTTATTTATTCCTGCTATAAATCATATATTTTATTAAATGAACATAATTGCTTGATTTGTTCATTTAAAGTTATAATTATCTTGAGGTGATCATATGAAAGATCAAGAAAACACCAAAAAACGTATTGCAGATTGTCTGGTTACCAAGCTTCAGCGCTACCCCTTAGATCTCATTGCCATAAAAGATCTATGCCATGATGCCAAAGTATGCCGTACATCTTTCTATAATAACTTTGGTTCTAAAGAAGATGTATTGAGATACATCTATAAAAAAGCGCATCATGCTGCTTTTAGGGATAAATTCAAAGATCTTTCCTATATATACAGCGATGATTTCATCAAAGATATGATTCGTTTTTTTGATGATAATGCTGATCTATTGTTTATCCTCTATAAGTGGAACATCATCGATATCATCGCTAGATATAATACTGAAATGTGCTTGCTGTTTGCTGAACGATATGAAGATGAAATAATTAGAAAAAACGCAGAATACTTTGTGTGCTATACCAGCACGGCATTATTTAATATCTGTACATTGTGGATCTTAAATAATAAAGAGATCTCAAGCGATGAACTATTTTTCCAGATCAAATATTATCAAGACCTAAAATCATCATTGACACAAAAAAACTAGTTTCAAAGAACTAGTTTTATTTGATATAAGTAATTCTATTACCATCTCTTTTAGGAATGATATCATTTAATTTTTCCACATATCCGACGCTAAGCGAGCAGCATACGATCTCGTCATCTTGTAAGCCGATAGTTTTCAAATAAGCTAACATCATAGGATGATCCTGCAGATGCCTAAGCTGGTTGATATAACAGCTGCCAAGCTGCATATCTTGAGCAGCCAGCATCATATTTTCGATGGCACAAGCACTATCAGCCATAGCATTAGCATTTTGCTTTTTATTTGCAATGATGATAAATAACGGTGGATCATAATTGAAAACATATTTATCGTCTTTTGCAAGGCTAATGATATTTGCCAATTGCTCATAACCTTCATCCGTTTGATTCATATTTGCCAAAACTTCATTTACTTTAGCAATCAGTTCCTTACGTACATCTTCATTAACGATCACGATAAAATGACAAGATTGACAGTTTTTCCCGCTTGGTGCATAATTACCAGCAGACAATAAAATGTTGATCTTTTCTTCTTCAATTGTTTTTTGCAAAAACTTACGATAGCTTCTTCGCGTTTTGATACATTTCAATGTTTCCATATTAACACCTGCCTTTATTTAATTATATCATCCTATATGTTTTAATGCTAAGATAGAATCATAAAATGAGGTATATCATGAATGAAAAAATATCACAGCGACAAAAAGAAGACAGGAGAAATCCCGTCTGCTTGAACTTCGCTATCCATGTTACACGCAAGAAGAATTGGAGGAATCTATTGAGCAATCTATCAAAGATTTTGACGAAGGACGCTATTATAGCTGGGAAGAGGTACACAGTTGCATGGAGAAAAAGTACCCGTTCTTATGCAAATAAAATGGTCGGAACATGCTCGTCGCGATTTGGATGCCATCTTAGAACAAGGAACAAGGTTGTTCGGTGAACAAACCGCACTTCGTTTTTTCCAACAATTGGAGAAACAAATTACCCTATTACTCCATAATCCTTATATGGAGAAACGAGAATTTATGCAAAAAAACTTTCATAAGGAATTCCGTAGTATTGTAGTCCATCAACATTACAAGTTAGTTTACTTCATTGACAAAGAACAAATCCGTATCGTCT
>CASGCC010000083.1:0-13224 GCA_949299585.1 uncultured Bacillota bacterium
GGTGCAGGTGGACTTGATGTTGCATGCGCAATGGCAGGATTACCTTTTTCAATTGTAAAGCCTAAAGTAGTAGGTGTTAAATTAGTTAATAAATTACGTGATGGAGTATCAGCTAAGGATATTATTATTAAGCTTATAGGTATTATGACTGTTAAGGGTGGGGTAAATAAGATTATTGAGTATTATGGAGATGGTGTAAAAACACTAACTGTCCCAGAACGTGCTACTATTTGTAATATGGGGGCAGAACTTGGAGCAACTACTTCAATTTTCCCAACCGATGAGCGAACTAAAGAATATTTGATTCAACAAGGTAGAGAAGAAGATTATATTGAAATGAAAGCTGATGAAGATGCAACATATGGCGTAAGCTGGGGCTTGAAAGATTATTTGGAAAAACATGATAATCGTTTGATGGTCGTTGGTTTAGAATGTAATCATGAAGGAAATGAAAGATTAAGCGAATTTTCTCCTTATTCTTTCGAGGATTATAGCTTTGGTTATGTTGAAGGCAAAGGAATTGCTTTGATCGATTGGATGATAAATGAATTAAAGCCATATATCGATGAAAAGTATCCAACCAAACCTGGCCGTTCGCATACTTATATTGGTGGATCTAGCATGGGTGGATTGATGAGCCTTTATATCATCTTGAAACATTCAGATATTTTTTCTAAAGCGGTATGTGTTTCGTGTCACCTATATCCTTTATTTAAACAAATGCGCAAAGATCTACGCACTAAGATGCATCCTAATACAACGGTTTATATCAGTTGGGGCGGCAGAGAATTTGGGAATAACCATGTATTTGCAACGGTTACCGATCAAAATTTGCAGATCGTCAGAGCTTTGATGAAAAAACCGCAGGTAAAAGTTATTCCATATGTTTTTAAAAACCATGATCATTCAGAAACAGCTTGGCGTAAAGAGCTGCCGATGTGGTTTAAAGAATTAGGATTATAAAAAGGTAATCATTGAGATTACCTTTTTAAGTATTTTAATAATGAACATATGTTTATTAATAACTATTGGTCAAGCGATAACCATTGCCTTCATCAGCTAAAGTTATACGATAGATCTGGGGCATGATATCATCACCATATCCGGCAGCAAGATCAATTAATAATTGATCTTCATCATAAGAAACAGCAATGATATAAGAAGTGTTATAAGGAATGCCAGTGCTGATAGATGTAGTGCTTTCAGTTGCATATAATTTTCCATTTTCTTCGATATAGATAGGATTATCTTGATAGAAGGCAATATCGTATAAAGTCTTTAAATATTTATTGGTGAATGTTTCTTCGGCAATAGCTTTTATTTTATCGATCGAATGATATTCTTGAACCTCATAATAATTTTCATTTTGTGGATCTTGATTGCCTAAGGTTATTCCTGAACCATATAATAAATTTATTGCTTTTTCTTGCTTAGCTAATAATTCATCAAGGATATTTTTTTCTTTGTTGAAGGTTGGATCATCTTTGATTATTTGTTCAGTAGCAACCATAAAATTAAATTTGCTATCTAACCATACGCTGTTTAATGGTTCGTATAATTGGAATTGCAAGCTGTATTTATCATTGATAAGTAAGGTCATGACATGATCAGCGTTGGTACCAATGGTTTCTTCTTTGATCAATTGAGAGTAATTTTCCACATTTGGCAATGCTGTTAATTCTAAAGGCAAAGCTGGTAAAGTGGTACTGTATTGTTCCTGGACCTCAATCACTTTATCATCGTTATAAGTATTGATACATTCATTTATCATCGCTACTATCTTTTCTTCATCTGATATAGGATCTGGAGTGATTTCTTGACCGAAGGCATCGTATTCTTTTGGTTTGGAACATCCAGCAATTAGGAAGGCGGTGAGGATAATTAAAATTATTTTTTTCATGTCCATCATCTCTTTTCGTGATAATTATATAACTTTTTATAATAACTTGACAAACTATTTTCTTTATTGTTTAATATGAAGGTAAAGCGATGATGAGACTAAGTAAATTGCGATATTTTTAAGAGAGATCATGGTTGGTGCGAATGATCAGATTAGTGATTGAAATCTACCTCGGAGCGAAAGTAAAACTTTCCGGTTACAGCCGTTATTGTTAGAGTGATCAAAATGTTTCACATGAAACATTTTGATAATTAGGGTGGCAACACGAGATATCGTCCCTTGGGATGATATCTTTTTATTTATATTAGGAGGAAATATGTTAGATATTAAATTAGTAAGAGAAAATCCTGAGTTAGTAAAAGAAAACATCAAGAAAAAATTCCAAGATCAAAAATTACCACTTGTTGATGAAGTGATCGAATTGGATCAAAAGTATCGTGCATCTAAAGCACGCGGCGATGAATTAAGATCTCAGCGCAACAAGATTTCTAAAGAAATCGGTATGTTCATGGGAAAGAAAATGTTTGCTGAAGCTGAAGAAGCAAAAAAGAAAGTAGCAGATATTGCAGCTGAATTAACAGCGTTAGAAGAAAGTGAAAACACCTTACAAGAAGAAATAAAAAATAGGATGATGGTCATCCCTAATATCATCGATCCATCAGTACCTATCGGTAAAGATGATAGTGAGAATGTTGAGGTCCAAAGATATGGTGAACCAAAAGTTCCTGATTATGAAATTCCATATCATGCTGATATCATTGATTCATTGAATGGAATGGATAAGGAAGCAGCAGGCAGAACAAGTGGACAAGGTTTCTATTACTTATTAGGTGACATTGCAAGATTACATGAAGCAATGCTAGCATATGGTCGTGATTATATGATCGATAAAGGCTTTACTTATGCAATTCCACCATTTATGATCCATGCCAATGTTGTTACGGGAGTAATGTCATTTCCAGAAATGGAAGCTATGATGTATAAGATCGAAGGTGAAGATCTATATTTGATCGGAACTAGCGAACATTCCATGATCGGTAAATTTAAAGATCAGATCATGAAAAAAGAAGATCTGCCGGTTGCAATGACTTCTTATTCACCTTGCTTTAGAAAAGAAGGAGGATCTCACGGATTGGAAGAACGCGGGCTATATCGTGTTCACCAATTTGAAAAACAAGAAATGATAGTTTTATGTGAGCCAGAAGAATCAATGGAATGGTATGAAAAAATGTGGCGTTATTCCGTGGAAATCTTCACTAATATGAATATTCCGGTGCGTCAGCTTGATTGTTGTTCTGGCGATCTTGCTGATCTAAAGGTAAAATCTTGTGATATCGAAGCATGGAGCCCTCGTCAGCAAAAATACTTCGAGGTATGCTCTTGCTCAAACCTTGGTGATGCTCAAGCTAGAAGATTAGGAATCAGGGTAAAAGGTGAAAAAGGTAATTATTATTTGCATACTTTAAATAATACGGTCGTTGCTTCACCACGAGGATTGATTGCCTTGCTTGAAAATAACTATAATGCTGATGGAAGTATTACAGTTCCTGAAGTTTTACGTCCATATATGGGTGGAAAAGAAAAATTAGTTCCTAAAAAATAAAATGTTTCATGTGAAACAAAATAAAATATTTGCTTGTTAGCATTTATTTGATATAATAGTACACGGTACAACAGACATGGATATAACTTGGTCAGGTCCGGAAGGAAGCAGCCACACAACCCTCTATCTGTGTGTACCTTTTTTTATAGGTGGCAAAATGAATATAAAATATATGGAAATGGCATTTGAAGAAGCCAAAAAAGCTTTTAATGAAGATGAAGTGCCAATAGGCTGTGTTATCGTAAAAGATGATCAGGTCATAGCCAAAGCGCATAATTTAAAAGAACATCGAAAATTGAGCTTAGCTCATGCTGAAATATTAGCTATCAAAGAAGCTTGCGAGCAAATAAATTTAAAATATTTAGTAGACTGCGATCTATATGTAACTTTAGAACCATGTATGATGTGTATGGGAGCAATCATTCAAAGCAGGATAAAAAATGTTTATTACGCAGCAAATGATTTAAAAGGTGGTGCTGCAACAAGCGTAATAAAAATCAAAGAAGTACCCAATATAAATCATTATCCGCAACTATATCAAGGAATGATGCAGGAAGAATCGCAAGCATTATTAAAAAAGTTTTTTAAAGGTAAAAGGAAACAAAAAAATGAAATATGATAATGGAGATCTGATGCAAGCAAAGTTTCAAATTGATTCAACTATAAATAAATTGCAAAAGACTTTAAATGCCCTGGAAGGCAAAAGCGAACCACAACGATATAAGTCTCAGATTACATTTGCAAAGCGCCGAATACAAGCTTTTGAGATCGCATCACAATTGATCGATAAAGAAATTAAAGGCTTATGAGTTTCTATAAAGATAAAGTAGGTACATAACATGCTTTTTTTGATATAATAGTAAAGTATGAAAGGTGGAAAGATGATGAGCTATAAAGCCTTATATCGAACATATCGTCCAAGAACCTTTGATGATGTTGTAGGTCAGCAGCATATCGTAAAAACTTTAAAAAATGCAGTTAAAGAAAATAAATTAGCCCATGCTTATCTTTTTTGCGGTCCAAGAGGTACCGGTAAGACCAGTATCGCAAAGATCCTAGCAAAAACGATCAACTGCGAGAATACAGATATTGCACCATGTGAGCAATGTAAAAGTTGCAAAGACGCTAATGAAAATCAGCATCAAGATATCTTTGAGATCGATGCTGCCAGCAATAATGGCGTAGATGAGATCAGAAATCTGATCGATAAAGTAAAATATGCCCCGATGGAAGGAAAGTATAAAGTATATATCATCGATGAGGTGCATATGTTATCCCAAGGTGCCTTTAATGCCTTGTTAAAAACCTTAGAAGAACCGCCAGCTCATGTTATCTTCATCTTAGCTACCACCGAACCGCAAAAAGTTTTGCCAACGATCATATCACGTTGTCAAAGATATAATTTTGAGAAGGTGAGTGAAGATGATCTAGCAGCAAGGCTTAGCTATGTTTGTGAAAAAGAAGGAATCAAAGCAACCAAAGAAAGTTTGCAGATGATCGCAAGGCTTGCCGATGGTGGTGTTAGGGATTCGTTAAGCATGCTTGATCAATTCGTAGCTTATAATCGTGAAATGATCACGATCGAAGATATCAACGAGGTATATGGGCTGACGGCCATATCCCAAAAGATCAAGATCTTGAAAGATATCGTAGAAAAAAATGCCAAGGAATTGATCATTAGCATCGAAGAAATGGATAGCAAAGGCATTGATATCGGAAGGCTAACAAATAGTTTGATCGATATCCTAAAAGAATGTGTTGTTTATACTTATAGTAAGGATGAAAGCTTATTAAATAACTTAAACTCAGATGAAGCAGCGTTTTTAAGCAAAGATATTGCCAGCCGCCATGCGTTGGCAATGATCGATATTCTGATGGAAAGTGCTAATGCTTATCGCAACACCAATAAAGCAAGCAAATATTTTGAAGTTGCTTGCTTAAAGATGATGGAAGTCTTCAATGAGCAACCAGTTTATGAAACCAAAAAGATCATAACAGAAGAAAAAACAACTCCAATTAAACCAACAACAAAGCCTATCATCACTCAACATGAAGAAATTTCAAGTGACCAAACGGCAATGGAAATCAAAGAAGAGCCAAAGATCGATCTTTCTGTCAAAGAATATGATGAAGATTTCTTGTTGGGACTATTGGTAAAATGTGATAAAGTAAATAAGAGCAATGATATGCAATCTTTTTCACAGCTGCATGGTATGATGGATGATCTAGAAAATATCCGTTATATCAAGACCTTGATCGACAGCAAGATCATGGCAAGCGGTCCTGATTGTATCATTCTTGGTGTAAGGATGGATGCGATCGCTAATATGATAAATGATGACAAGATGAATAAAGCGTTATATGCTTTTATCAATCATAAGCTAAATATCAATAAGATGATCTATGCTTTGAGCAATGATAAATTTGTTCAATTGGTCGAAAGCTTTAAACAAAGAAGCAAGGATCATACCTTGCCGCCTAAAAGTGAAGTGAAGTTTTATGATCTTGCACAGGAAGAACATGAAGAAAGCAATGAAGAAAAATTAGTAAGCCTATTTGGTGATATGATAGATATAGTAAAGGAGTAAAAAAATGGATTTACAAAGATTATTAAAAGAAGCACAAAAAATGCAATCAAAGGTAACAAAGGTCGAAAAAGAATTAAATGAAGCAGAATATGAAGGTAAAAATGGACCGGTTACCGTTAAGATCAACGGCAAGCATGAAGTATTGAGCGTGGATATCGAAGAAGATGTTCTAAGCGCAGAAAATAAAGAAATGCTGCAGGATATGATCTTATTGGCATTTAATGAAGCAAATGCTAAAGCAAACAAAGAACGTGAAGAAAAAATGGGATCAGTAACGGCAGGAGTAAGCATTCCTGGAGTGTTCTAATGTATCCAAAAAGTTTAGAAGCCTTGATCGAATCTTTCAAGATGTTGCCTGGTGTTGGTACTAAAAGTGCCCAGCGCTATGCGATGTTGATGCTTGAAAAAAGCGATGAGGAAATTCAAATGTTTGCTCAAGCTTTGCTTGATGCAAAAAATAATAATCATTTAAAGATGTGATCGCAATGGAAAAGACCCAAGAATATCATGGTCAATACCATGTGTTGAATGGCCTTATTTCTAGTGTAAAAGGTATAATGCCACAAGATCTGAACATTGATGGTTTGCTGAAGCGTTTAGATGGTGTTAAAGAAGTGATCATTGCCACAAGTCCTACTTTGGAAGGAGAAACAACGGCAATGTATCTTAGCAATGTTTTAAAAGATAAGAATGTTATGGTTACCAGGATCGCCCATGGCTTGCAAATGGGAAGTCATGTTGATTATGTAGATGAACTATCATTGATCAAGGCGATGGAAAATAGAAAACAAATGTAAGGAGAACAAAGATGAATAATGATCTAAGAATTGCTCAAGCAAATACCATGGAAACAATTGATAAGATCGCACATAAGATCGATATCGATGATGCATTAGAAATGTATGGCAAATATAAAGCTAAGGTTGATGTTAATAAGATCGATAGAAACAAAAAAGATGGTAAGTTGATCTTGGTTACAGCCATCAATCCAACCAAAGCTGGTGAAGGAAAATCAACGACGACCGTTGGGTTGATCGATGGTTTGGCAGCACTTGACCAAAAAGTCATGGGTTGTTTGCGTGAACCTTCATTAGGTCCGGTTTTTGGTTTGAAAGGTGGAGCTACAGGCGGAGGATATTCGCAGGTAGTTCCAATGGAAGAGATCAATCTGCATTTTACTGGTGATATGCATGCGATCACCACAGCTAACAATTTGGTATCAGCAATCTTAGATAATGTCATTTATAAAGATAATCCTTTAAATATCGATCCAGCAAAGGTCGTATGGAAGCGCTGCTTGGATATGAATGATCGTACCTTACGCAGCATTACGATCGCGCAAGATAAAAAAACTAATGGCGTAGAAAGAAAAGATGGCTTTGTTATCACGGTAGCAACAGAGATCATGGCTATCCTTTGCTTAAGCAAAGATCTTAAGGACTTTGAAGAAAAAGTTGGTAAATGTATCGTTGCTTATACTTATGATGATAAACCAGTTACGATCAAGGATCTAAATATCACTGGTGCACTTAGCGTTATCATGAAAGAAGCTATCAAACCTAATTTGGTACAAACCTTAGAAAAGACCCCAGTATTTATCCATGGTGGACCTTTTGCTAATATCGCTCATGGTTGTAACTCGATCGTCGCAACACAAACCGCATTGAAGCTAGCAGATTATGTCGTTACCGAAGCTGGTTTTGGTGCTGATCTTGGTGCAGAAAAATTCTTAGATATCAAATGCCGTAAAGCAGGCTTGCAGCCAAATTGCGTAGTTATCGTGGCTACGGTTAGGGCCTTGAAAATGCATGGCGGCGTAGAAGCAGACAAATTAGAAGAAGAAAATGTTGAAGCCTTGCTGAAAGGTGTCGATAATTTGGCAAAGCATATCGATTCGATCAAGCAATATGGCTTGCCTTATGTCGTTGCTATCAATAAATTTACCAAGGATACCCCAGCAGAAGTATCAGCATTATTAAAATGGTGCCATGATAATGGTCATCCGGTTGAAGAAGCTGATGGATGGGCTAAGGGCTCAAAAGGAACGATTGCTTTAGCTAAGACCGTTATGGAATTGTGTGCAAAAGAAAATAACTTTAAATTTCTATATGATGAAAATGATAGCATTGAAAATAAAGTGTTGACCATTGCGCAAAAAATATATGGAGCTAAAGATGTGGAATATAGCGAAGAAGCAAAAGCTAAGCTAGCTAAATTTACCGCAATGGGTTATGGTAATTTACCAATTTGTATGGCTAAGACACCAAATTCTTTGACGGATGATGCCAAGATCTATGGCTGTCCAAAAGGTTTTACCATCCATGTTCGTGATCTAAATGTTAGCGCTGGCGCTGGCTTTGTCGTCGTATATCTTGGTGCGATCATGACGATGCCTGGATTACCAAAGCATCCAGCAGCATATGATATGGGCGTTGACGATAACGGTGTATCTTACGGAATATTCTAATATCAAGAAGAGGCATGTTTAGCAATTATAAGAGCTGATGCCTCTTTTTTAATGGTAAAATAGATTACAGGAGATATGAAGATGCTAGAAAAATTAATAACAGAACAAAGAAATCCTGAAACGATGGATCTTGATGAATTATCAACTTTAGAAATTATTAAAAAAATGAATGAAGAAGATAATAAGGTTATTGACGCGGTAAATAAGGAACTTCCTGCGATCGCCAAAATAATTGATGAAGTAACCTTGTGTTTAAAAAAGGGAGGAAGATTAATATATATGGGTGCCGGAACTAGCGGCAGGATCGGCTTATTGGACGCCGTTGAATGTCCGCCAACATTTGGTATGGATCCATCACGCGTAATCGGTTTATTGGCAGGAAATAATAAAGATCACGCTAAGGAAGAAGCAGAAGATGATCCAGAACTAGGGAAAAATGATCTGCAAAAGATTAACTTATCTCCTAATGATATCGTTATTGGTTTAGCTGCTAGTGGCAGGACCCCGTATATCATCGGCGGCTTAGACTACGCTAATATGATGGGCGCACGAACAGCTGCAATTTCTTGTAATAAAAATGCTGAAATTTCTAAACATGCAAAATTATTTGTTGAAGTAGATAATGGACCAGAAGTATTAAGTGGATCAACCAGGTTAAAAGCGGGAACAGCACAAAAAATGATCTGCAATATGATTTCTACGGCAAGCATGGTCAATCTTGGTAAAGTATATGAAAATTTGATGGTTGATGTTGATGTCAGCAACGAAAAATTATATCATCGCTGGATCGGCATCGTAATGAGCGCAACTGGCTGTGATCATGAAACTGCTGAAACAATGTATGAATTATCTGAACATAGCGCTAAGGCTGCTATATGCATGATTAAATTGAATTGTAGTTTGAGCAAAGCTAAAGAACTATTAGAACAAAATGATGGTACGATCAAAAAAGCTCTAGGAATCTTGGTAAAGTAAGATGATCAAACATTTATATCTAATGCGTCATGGTGAAACGCTTTTTAATGTGCGTCGAAAGATCCAAGGTTGGTGTGATTCGCCACTAACACCAAATGGTATCGAACAAGCTAAAAAAGCAAAAGAGCGGATAAAAGAAATCCAATTTGATCACTACTACTGTTCCACATCCGAAAGATGTAGCGATACTCTAGAGATCGTTACCGATAATAAAGTTGATTATGTTCGCTTAAAACAACTTAAGGAAAGAAATTTTGGCATGTTTGAAGGAGAAAGTGAAGATCTAAATCCTAGAAAAGATGGTAAATTTAATTATGATGATCTTTTCCCTCATTATGGTGGAGAATTAACTTGTGAAGTAACAGATAGGATGTATGAAACTTTAAAAACGATCATGGAAAAAGAAGATCATATCAATGTCTTAGCTGTTTCCCATGCTGGAGCATGTTATTGTTTTCTTGCCAAAATGATGGATCCAAATATCATTAGAAATAATGGAGGATTACCAAATTGTGGGATCTTGCATTTTACCTTTGAAAATAATGAATTTAAATTTAAAGAAATGATAAAATGAAAACTTATTATCTTTTGATGATAAGTTTTTTTTAAAATATATTTGACATAGTCAAATAATAAGTATATACTTGACTATGTCAAATAAAGGAGGCAGTTATGATCGACTCATTTGCATTTTATGTATCTACATTACGAAGAAAATTCACGAAGTTTTGTACTGAAAGATTAGAAGAAATGAATGTCAGCTATGGTCAGCTTTACATCATCATTTTTATTGGCAAAAAAGGTAATTGTTCACCTAGTGAGGTATCTAATGGCTTAAAATTAGATGCTGGTCATCTGAATAGGACAATAAATAAATTAATTGAAAATGGTCTTATCAACCAAACTAAAAATGAAAATGATAGAAGAGCTAATGTTCTAAGCTTGACTGCTAAAGGTGAAGAAATATTCCATGCTAGCAAAGATTTATTTAAAGAATGGGATGAAAAAGTATTATCACCACTTAGCGATGACGAAAAAGCTCAGTTAATGAATATATTAAGAAAGGTAAAATAAATATGACTAGATTAAATGATTTTATGAAGATTCTAACCGGAGAATTTGATAATAAAGAACAATTCGCATCGATGCAGGCAAAAGGAGCAAAATATCCTTTTGCTAAACATGTAAATACGATCTGTAATGATAAGATCAAAGGTCTTCCAGAAAATTTTGATGGATATTTTATGGTAGAAGAGAGTTATTATACTTCAGATAATAATACGCATGCTACCCCACATTTGTTTTTATTTACCCAAGAAGGAGATGATGTTAAATTAACATCTTATGAAATTCCTGAAGGATATGATAAAAATAGCTTTACTTATGAACAGCTGCAAGATGTTGAATATGCATCGCTTAAATTATCTGCTAAATTTACTCCTGCTGTTTATGCTTTAAAAGATGATGTATGGGAAGGTGGAAGCATCAGCATGTTTAGCCCAGTATTAAAATTTACTTTATTTGAACGTTTTTCCAAAGATCATCTAGAAGTTGATGAATCTATGGAAGTGAATGGTAAGAAAACTTTTGGTTTCGATACACCGATCATTTATAAAAGGATCAAGTAAAAAGTAAGATAGAAAATTAATCAAAATTTAATTTGGATTATTGACAAAAATATTTAATTTTGATAGTACCTGACTTCCGACGTTTTACTAAAAACATAGTACATCAAAGGTTGATAAGACTACAATTTTTAAATAAATTATCAACTTCTTTTTCGGAAAGATATAAAGCATCTATATTAGTTAAACCAACAAGTTTTTTAACTTTTTCATTAACAGATTGATTATTAGAAATGTTGATGTATGAACCATCGCCTTTATCTACAATTCTAAAATCTCGAATGAAGTTTATTAAATCATATGTGTTGATTTGATTCTTAAAAATTTTAATTTCAAGTACTCTTAACAGAAACAAACTAAGGTAACATATTAAAAAATGTCCATAGATTGTTTCTTTTATTTGTAAATATACTGGCCTTGCATCAAGAAATGATTTTGTGATTCTAAACGATTCTTCAATCTTCCATAACTCATGATATGTATTATAGATTTGCAAAGGATCCATATCTATTTCAGATGTCACTATTAAGTTATAACCAGCAAATTTTAAATCTTCATTAATTTTGTCAGTATTAATTTCAAATATAGGTTTGATTTTTTTACCGTTGTTATCTTTGTTGGTCACCTTGATATATTTAGCACTTTCACCAAGTTCATCTTTTGTTAGTTTCTTATATGTAGTATAGTTAGATGCTTTTTCTACCATTTTCATAATTTCAGTTTTTTGTTTTTTAGCTAACGAAGGGTTGTATGATACAATCCTTTTTTCTTTTACAGTAAATGATACTTCGTATTCTTCACCGGTATTTTGATCGATATCTTTGAATTTATAAGAAAATGTATCAACACATGATTTTAAGCGAAAAAGAATATTTCCTTTTTCATCGGTATAATTGGTAAAAACATTATTTGAATTTTCCAATAATACCCATAACTTTTCTTTATCGCTTAGATTTCTACCGTGTATTGATTTGGAAAATATATATCCATCATTAGCTTCTTTAACTGCAGCATATATGTTTTTAGCACAATTAAGCCCTTTATCAGCTATCTGTATTGTTTTACCGTTAACTTTATGTCGTTGTTTCATTTCGTCGATAACGCTTCTTATATGTGGCTTTTCTGATTCGTTACCTGGAAACATTTGCATAGCTAGTGGTACTAGGTCGGCATCAAGAAGAAGTGCTTGAGATATGATAGGACTATGTCTATTTTCTTTTGATGGACCTTTTTGCTTATCTTCGCAAGGAAGATCAATTTCAAAGTAATAATTGGTACAATCAAAAAACACTTTACCGTAATCTCTATTAAAATACTTTTCATAACAATGATTAAATAATTCAATATATTTTTTATAAGATGAACCAATAAATTTACAGCCATCGTAAACTTGATCTTCAGACATACTTACCCCTTTATATAAATGAGGGAATACAGAAGAAACAGTTTTAGATTTTGAACAAGGGTTGATAATACGAGAATAGATTAATTGGCAAATCATATCGTATATACTAAATTGAAAACGCATTTGAGAAGAAAGGATATCAATAGTATCCTTAACACCTAATTCATCTAACAAAGTTTTTATAAGGAAATGACCAACGTAAAAATCAACAGAAGAAGAAAAGGCACGAGGTCTAGTTTTTTCAGCAACAAGAGCTTTGCATTCATCATTTTTCTTTTTTACATATTCTTTATAATAAGAAACAGGATCGGGGATATCATCAGAAACAAGATCATTAACATAACCAAAAGACTCGACATATCTAGTACGAGGCTGTTTCTTATCTTTGTCCCAAAAAGACTCATACATTTGTAAACAAACACCTTTATTTTTAGAAACTTTACGTAAGAAAAAAGCCATAGAAGAAAACCCCCAAACGATGTACTATGATGTACTATTATTATAGCACGAAGTAAAATTTTTTTCAAAATAAAAAATGTCATTTTTGGACATTTAAAATAGCTTGATATATAGGCGTTATTTGACAATCGACAATATTATTTTTCGATTATTTATTTTGAGAAAACTCCGGAATTTTCATAGTACATCGTCGGAAGACGGG
>CASGCC010000083.1:13243-13867 GCA_949299585.1 uncultured Bacillota bacterium
GATGGTTGCTGATGGCGGATTAGCCAGCATCGGTGTCAATTATTACAATCTTGGCTATCAAACAGGGCTTAATGCTTTAAAGATCATCAATGATGAAACGACGATCTCGGAAATGCCAGTATATTTTATGGATAGCGAAAATGCCGATATTTATTACAATTCAAAGATTGCCGAAAAAATGGGTCTTGAATTACCAGCAGAAATTATTGAAAAAGGAATCGATGTTGCAAAATAACCATTGACAAAAAAAATAACTTTGTCTAAGATAAATACAAGAAATAAAACGCTAAGATCTGAAATAGTAATTATGTCACTTAACTTGCAGAAAGGCTGTGGTTGATGAAAACAGCTAGTAAGCCATAATGAATACATCAGGGATGCGGGATTTCTGAACTTCATCAGTAGGAAATCACGAATAACGCCCGTTAACGTGTTGGGCCATGATAGTGGCTGCTAAGGTTGATATAGTAATATATCAATAAATTAAAGGTGGTAACGCGATACAACTCGTCCTTTTCAAGGACGAGTTTTTTATTTCTTAAACAAAGAAAGGAAATCATATCATGAAAAAATTATTAGTTCTAGCATTATCATTATGTTTATTAGCCGGCTGTTCCGCAGGCA
>CASGCC010000084.1 GCA_949299585.1 uncultured Bacillota bacterium
ATGCCATATATTTTCAATATCTGCGAAGATGGATTTGAATCTAGCAAAATCATACATTCTTTCATCATCCAACATAAACCTAATTGCTTCATCCATAGCTTGCACCCCTATATGTTCCTCAATCTGCAGTAATGCCAAAGGACCGTAAGAGTATGATAATATCCCATAATTAAATTCAGCAAATTGACATAAGGGTTTTATCTGCAAACCACCATCATTTATCATTTCTTTGTATTCTGCTACAAGCTCTTCTTTAATATGCTGCTTGCTTTTGAGATTTAGCGCGGTTAATACTCGCAATGTCAAATATTGCGTGATCGCTTCATCAAAAAAACGAGCATTTTGAACATTTGGCATACATTTTGGATTCCAATGTAGATGAATTAGTTCGTGAATAAGAAACTGTGGATCATCAAAACTATCTTCGGTAATAAACATCGTATGATGATCAGGCATGACAAAGCTACCATATCTTGGAGGAATGATGACCATTGTCAGATCATTGAAATATATATCTTTATATTTCAATAATATTTTGTTAATACGCTTGATTAATTCGATCTTAGATGCTAAATCCACATCACTTAAATAATTTATCCTACCAAAAAAAACTTCTTTCGCTTGAAAATCCCCAATTGCAAATGTAGGAGCATAACCATGATATAGTTTATCATCTACTTTATTTAAATTACTAATAATAGATCGCGTTGATGTCATTTCGACAAAAACTTTAAACTCGTCATCTTTTTGTGGATATAAATAATGATCCAAGAATTCATCGCTATCTATTTTATAGAATGATGGATAATACAATGTTTCATGTCTTAAAAGATAAAAATCATCATTGGTACTTTCAATGACATAAGGGTAAAGACCACTTTTACCATCTAATGCTCCATGATACCTTATTTTTATCGTTATAGCATCTTTAGGCATCATGATCATCTGGGTTTTATGCTGCTTGCTTATCTTACAATTTGTATTTATGCCATTTATTAAGATTTCATCGATCATGAATGTTTCATTAAGATACAACACATTATTTTGAACCAATGACTCAAAACACCCTTCGATCACATCATTTAAATTTAGTCTTAGTAATTGCATACTTTTTCTCCATTTTTAATCAATTATTCACATCACATCATTAATAAAAGCATATACGATCTCAGCATATTCTTCAGCATTGCTTAAGACAGCAGGATGATTTCCATGATTAAACATATGAATGCAACCATTTCTAACCAACTTTTCCATAGCTTCATATTCTTTCATCATATCTTTGCGGCACATCATATCTTCATAACTACCAGTAAACAAGATCGAAGGCTTTAGATCCTCTAATGGTTTTAAAAATAATGGAATTTGTTTATTGGCGCATTCAACCAAAGCTTTGGTATCAAGATCCACGACCCTTTCCCAATCATCACCTTGGCACCAGATATAAAATTGCTTGGCTTCATGATCATTTTTTGCATATTTACGTTCAGCTAACAGCTTAATGATAAAATTATCATCTAATTTTCGACCATCAAAACTATCCGCGATGATTTTTTCAACTAGATCCGATCGCTGTAGTCCGGCATTTATTGCTGTCCATGCGCCACCGCTTGTTCCTAGTATATTTACTTTTTCGAGCTTTAAATGTTCGATAAGGGCAACAACTTGACCTGCCTGCGCTATCCAAAGATCAGCAGGAAACGTCGGAATTCTTTCTGATCTACCATTGCCTAAAAAATCCATCAAGATTACCTGAAAATGATCTTGATACAAGGTAAGCAGCATTTCAAACATTCTCGATTTAATGGTTTTCCCTTACCAACAACTTCATAAAAAATCTTTTTATTTTGATAGATAAAATATGACATTATTTACCTCCTAATCAAATTTTAATCATGATCAGCGAGGCATAATAGCAATACCTCGCTATTATCTTTCATTAAAAATTCCCATGTCCATCTTCCTTTCATTATTATAAATATGCTCATTAATTTTTAAATATTATAAAAATGTATGTATCATAGCCATTCCTTAAATTCCATCTTAAATTCTTGTAGGTCCGTTTTACTTAAATGAGGAAAAAAATAGTCATCATCAACATTTTCTAGATAGCCGCTTAATATCTTATCAGGGCAATTATAACCTACTTTTCGAGCAATTTGCACAGCAAACTCATTAAACGCACTACCAACAGCAGTAACGATGTTGCTATCTTCAACAACTGGAGCAGGAACAAAGTTTTCTTCTTCAATAAAATTAAATAATTCACGCATTTCTACATATAATGAGTCCGTATATTTTTCCCTTTCAATAGTCCAGCTTGAGCTAAGAACAATGGACCTGCACAAATGGCACCGATTACAAATGTTTCATTATCTTTCAAGCTATGTAAAAATTGTTTGATTTTTGTATTTCGTATAGCTGATCTAAAATCACTGCATCCTGGCAATATCAAACAATCATACTCATCTGCACAAAAATCATCACATCTTTTATCAGGCAGCACATTGATGCCTTCTTCGCTTTTCACTGGTACGATATCAGAATATAGAATGTCTGTATAGGTATCAAAATGCCAGCGGAAAAGATACATCAAATTAGCTACTTCTTGTAAACTAAATTCAGGATACACCAATAAAGCTATTTTTCTGTTCATCCATGATCACTACCTTTCATCAATAATTATTCTTTTTCTTCGATCATCGTAAGCACTTGCGGTAAAACAAAAATTTTTTCTTTTAAGAATAGCGGATAAAAATAGGCTTCTTTTAACGCTTCAAAGCCCATCCATGTAAAATAATGAACTTTATTTTTTTCACTTGTCGAGAAATGATCTTCATGTAATACACCAAGATCTTCACTAATATCAAGCAAAAAATAAATGCATATTTCATGATAGCGTATGCCATCAACATCTTCTTGAAAAAAAGCTTGATTAAACCATAGTGGCCTAATGATCTTAGCTTTGACCTTTAGTTCTTCATATATCTCACGCATGATAGCATCTTGAGCCGTTTCATTGAACTTTACCCTTCCACCTGGTAAATAAAAGTACGGTACCTTTGGGCTTTTCATCACTAAAAGCTTATCGTCATTGATGATCAAGCCTGCCACCCGATAATTGAATTTTCCTGTTTCGCTCTTAAAAGAAATGTCATCCATATTTTATTGCCTCATATTTTTTGCTGGATTAAGCTGAATTGATATCATGGTTTCTTTTACTGCGCCATATTGAGTAATATATCTGCCATACTTATAAAAGGTAAAGCCACATTTTTCCCACACCCTTTGCGAGCGATGATTTTCGATAAAATTACCACAAACGATGAAATCTAAATTCTTCTGCTGGAACAGCCAACCAACTACCGCTTTTACCGCCTCGCTCATCAAGCCTTTTCCCCAATGATCTTTAGCCAAGACATAGCCGATTTCTCTGCCCATCTTATTTTTAAATTCTGGTAATTCCTTTTCATCATAACGCTCGATGCCTAATGATCCGATCACTTTATTTTCGTATACGATCGCGAAAGTTTTTTTATTCTTGATAAACCTATTTAAGATCCTTAATGTTTCCTCTTTATCCTTATGTGGCAGCCAACCTGCCCATTGCCCTACGCCATCAACGCTGGCATATGCATAAAAATCATCAAGATCTTCTAATTTAAATGGTCGCAGTTTTAAACGCTCTGTTGTTATAACCGCTCCGGTTATATCGATTTGTTTATTCATGATGCCTCTCCATATGCGATATAATTTTATAGATTATATCATAAATAAATCTTATATTCATTGATAAATTACAATAAGCAAAGTTCTACGATACGTAGGTACCAAAAAACGGATATTTTGCTTATGATGATCACGAAAGGAGATAAACATGGATCAATTAAAAATCGGAAGATTTATCGCTAGTTGCCGTAAAGAACAAGCATTAACGCAAAAGGCTCTGGCAGATATCTTGATGATTAGTGATAAAACAGTTTCTAAATGGGAATGTGGCAATGGTTTGCCTGAAATTTCTCTGATGGTGCCCCTATGCAAAACTCTCAATATCACCATCAACGAACTGCTATCTGCCGAAAAAATCGAGGAATGCAATTATAAAAAGAAAGCTGAGGAAAATATGATGGATCTTATCAAAGAAAATCAAGAGAATAAAAAGAACCTGTTATTATCAATCATCTGTGGCACCATAACGATCATCGCTGTAACAAGCTTAATTATCATTGCAAGTTTTATTGCTTTACCTACTATCATTAGGGTATTAATTATCTTCGTGGCCATCCTCACTGCTTTTTTTGGCATCATGGCAGCAGCCTTTCTTGATATTAAAGCTGGATATTTTGAATGTGAACATTGCCATCAGCTTTTTAAGCCAACGATGAGCGCCTATGTCAAAGCTTATCATACTTTTACCAAAAGAAAGCTAACCTGTCCCTATTGTCAGCATACGACCTTATGTAAAAAACGTATCATCAAAAGATAAGCCATGCTCGATCGCATGGCTTATTCTTTCTTGAACAACTTTGCAAATAAAACACTAACTTGCTCTATATCATTTATCATTTTTTCGATCTTTTCATTAAATAATTCTTGATCTATCTTATCTACGCTAAAGATATCATCAAATAATGGATAACACATTTCAACATCTTGACGAGTAATCTTCTGATAATTACGACCGCTGAAATTATAACGTACATATTCAAGATTATCGATCAAACCAAATAAAGCCAAGGCATTATATACCATTCCTTGTTCCACATAATGATCGGCATTGACATACCAATCCGTTACCTGATAATTTACGATCAAACCACAATTTACATCGTCGATTTCAAATATAACGCCATATTCCGCTAATGGCAGATGATTTAATAGATTTCCGGTATTGCTATTATTTCCAAGATATGGATTTTTATATCTTGCCAAACTTTCGATCCCACTGATATCACGAGCAAACGGGGTTCGTGGAACATTGCTTTCACTATATTCTTTTTTGGTATCAACGATCAAATACTCATTAGTAGTATTTGGATTGAGCTGATAAACATCATAAAAAGGATTACGATAAACAATGATATCCGCCGTTTTGACCTTATGCGCAAAGATTGGTAAGCTTTGCGCATTTACAACTTTTATATAATCAATTGCCATCAAACCGCTGATCAATGCAGCATAGATCAATAATGACACACTGATCTTTACCCAACGTTTCTTGGTCTTTAGCTGCATATAGATGCTTGATGCGATCAAAAATACTCCGACAAGCGCAAATGCTATTCCCCATCGCTCTTGACCAAAAGCCAAGATGATCATAAAAATGCCCCATGATCCTATTAAAAACCATAACTGCCTTTTTTTGCTCAGCAATTTATCATTGCCATATTTTAAGGTATCAGCTAATGTTGTTTCCGCGATCATTGGCAGATCATCAGCAGCAATCTTTTCGCCACTTAATAGTTCATTTAAGGAGATACCCAAGATTTCGCTCAATGGTATGAGCAATGAAATATCTGGCATATAATTTCCATTTTCCCAACGCGAAATGGTCTTGTTGGTTACGCCTATTTTTTGGGCTAGCATTTCTTGGGTATAACCTTTAGCCTTGCGACATTCAGCAATATATCTTCCAATTTTTTTAGTATCCATAAATAAATCGCTCCTTAATCACGATAAGCATAATTAAATTATCATAAAAAAGACACCCCATAAATAGCGAATAATTTAAAAAGCCAGCATTTTGCTGACTTCTATAATAAAATTCCTAAATGTTCAAGTAAGATCTTCGTTCCTAACATGATCAAGATGATACCGCCAGCAATCTGGGCTTTTTGCTCAAATTTGTCACCAAATACGCTACCGATCTTAACGCCTATCGCTGAAAGTGCGCATGTCGTAAAACCTATCAAAACTACGGCCATGATGATATTGACATTGCCTACCATTGCCAATGAAATTCCTACGGCCAATGCATCGATCGAGGTTGCCACCGCCATCGTAAACATTGTCTTAAATGAAAAATCAGCATCGCATCGTTCCTGATCATCATCTTTTTCAAATGCTTCTTTTAACATGCTGATGCCAATAAATGCTAATAATGCAAACGCGATCCAATGATCGATCATAACGATAGCTTTGGCAAATAAGCTTCCTAACAAAAATCCCAACAATGGCATCAAAGCCTGAAAACCACCAAACCAGATACCGCAAGCTGCCATTCCTTTAAAATCAGCTTTTTTCATGCTCAATCCTTTACATATCGATACCGCAAAAGCATCCATGCTTAACCCAACTGCCAGCGCAAACAGTTCAATCAACCCCATAAAAAAATCTCCTTATCTTTTGATAAATGACTTGGAGATATGCATTAAAAGATAAATTAAGAGTATCGTCCAAGCCCATAGTTGCAAGTCTTGTCAATTAAGATCGACCAGAGATATTTCTCAGGATGTTGATCGATCCCCAATAATGGGCGACTACTCCCTTAGCTTTGTTATTTTACTTTATTTATGTATGTTTGTCAATTTTGCTTGCAGATCATAATTTTTTTTGCATCAACACCATCTGATGATCCTTAGCGATAACTTTGAATCCCTGTTGAAAAAAAAGTTTAAGCGCAGCGCCATTATCAACCGCGATATCATCATACAATTCTTCGATACCCATTTCTTTGGCCTTTTGGCATAACAAATTCAAACCTTCTGCTCCATAGCCATGATGACGATATTTTGCCATGATGATGATATTTGTAATAAAACGATCATTATCACGACGCAAGGCAACCTCTCCTACAAAGCGCGCAAATTTAGGATCATAAAGATAGCGATAAAAATGATCAACATCATCAAGCCATCTTGCATACCAGCTTTGCCATTTATCCTGTTTAAATTCTATGGTTCCCCCATATGCATGGTTGTAGCTCATTGTTTCTTCATCTTCTAACAGCTGCTGGCGAAAATATAGTTCCTCGATCTTAGGTTTGTAAAGTTTCAACATGATACCACCTTATTGCTTATTATAGCAAACATTAGCTATCAAAACATCATAAAACATGTTATCATAGTTAAGATAGTTTGTTAGGAGGATAGAAACATGGATATCATCATCGTCATGTGTATCGGTATCATCATTGGCAATTTTATCAAATATAAACAAACCAAGATCATCAATGAAAAGATTCAATTGCTTAGCACTATCCTTTTGATCTTTGCTATGGGCGTTAATATTGGCAGCAAAGAAAACTTCGTTGATGAACTTGCTAGCTTAGGCATAACCAGTTTCATCTTCTTCATCATACCTACGATTTTATCGATCATCGTCGTTTATTTTCTAACCAAACGTTTCATGGATGGCCAAAAAGAAAAGGGGGAATAAATAATGGTAATATATACGGTATCAGCTTTGATCATTGGTCTTTTGGTCGGTATAAGCCATATCGATAATAGCATATTGGCAATGTTAACCAGCAATACCGATCTTATCTTATATGTTTTGATGTTTTCAGTTGGCATCAGCATCGGGATGCAAGATGATGTCTTAACCAAGATCAAGCAATATAATATCAAGATCTTTATCATCCCGCTTGGCATCATCGTTGCTTCTTTTGCTGCAGGCTTTATCTGTTCCTTGCTGACGGGCATTCCTTATAGCTACAGCACCGCCATCACTAGCGGCATGGGCTGGTATAGCCTTTCTGGCGCAACCATTGGTAAATTGGTCAACGCTGAACTTGGCAGCATCGCTTTTTTAAGCAATTTGATGCGAGAAATCTTCTCTTTCTTCATCATTCCTTTTATCGCTTTAAGATTTAACTATTATACCTGCATCGCTCCTGCTGGCGCTACTAGCGAAGATACGACCTTACCAATGATGCTAAAATATACCAATGAACACACCGTTGTATTATCGGTATTAAACGGCATCATCTGTTCCTTTTTCGTGCCTATCCTAATATCTTTATGCTTAAGCCTATAAAATAAACAACATTTATTACTATTAAAATAAAAGACCTAATACTAGTCATAGCAAATAACTTTGTCAAAGTATTAGGTCTTTTTTTTAGTTAACCAAACTAAAATGAACAGTAATAATTTTTACTTAAGCATTTTTTGAATATCTTGGGTAATGTGTTCCATTATCTTCCCAATTTCATCTTTGGTTATATCATCTAGATGAATACCGCAAATGCATGTAACGGTACAATTGTAAAACTTTGCCAAGGTACCAGCATATCTTTTTGCAACCTCATCATCTTTATGTCCCAAGGTATTTAGCATGCTCAAAGTAACCTTTATCTCACCATTTTTTTCATAAGGATATGCCGTTACCACACTACCAATATGACCATTCTCATTTTGCACCGTAATAACCAGATCATTTCCCATCTTGATTAATTTTCTATCAATCTTTATCTTTCGCATATCAAATTCCTCTTTTTTTATGTTATACTATTCCAAAATAGCATAGGTAAATTATCATGACCATTGAACAGTTACAATATTTTTTAGCGATAGCCACT
>CASGCC010000085.1 GCA_949299585.1 uncultured Bacillota bacterium
CATTTTTAGGCATCAATGAAGATACGGGTGAAATAGCAATTAATAAATTGGCAGATTTTGTAGTTATAAATGATAATTTTGTCGTGCAAGCAACATTTGTCAATGGAATCAAGAAATATGTAGCTGGTGATGAAGTTCTTGATAAAAATGCGTTAAAAAGAAAGTTGAGATAGTTTATGATTATTTATTCAAAAAAAATTTATGTTCAAAATGAGCTTAAAGCAGGTTTTTTGGAAATAGAAAATGATAAGATCAAAAGATTTTATGATGAAAGAGAATATAAACTAGAAGCTGATCTTGATTATGGTGAGCATATGATTCTTCCTGGCATATTTGATACGCATAATCATGGAGGATTTGGCATCAGGATCGATATAGCGAGTGAAGAAGAGATAAAGCTTTATTTAAAAGGATTAACAAGTGTAGGAGTTACAGAAATATTTCCAACTACCTCCAACGTTGAAGCAATGAAAAAAATTGCTAAAATTGTTAAAGAAGGATATAAAGGAGCCAAGATCATGGGGATTCATTCTGAAGGACCTTGGGGAGCACGCGTAGGAGAAAAAGGGGTTAATACGGGTTATCCAGAAGTAGATCTTGGTCATGCAAAAGAAATGCTTGAAGCTAGTGAAGGATTATTGAAATTGGTTGATATTGCGCCAGAAATTAATAATGCCAAAGCGGCAGTTGATTATTTTTTGGCTAACGGAGTTGTTATGGGCATGTACCATACTAATGCTAATTTTGTTCAAGCAAGCAAAGGGGTTGATTGGGGAATTAGCGTTGTTACACATTTATGTAATGTAATGACTGGACTTCATCATCGCGATGTAGGCGTTTTAGGTTGCGGATTGTTAAAAGATGAATTAGATTGCGAGATCATTTGTGATGGGTTGCATGTTTGTAATGATATGCTGCGTTTGGTTATGAAAATAAAAGATAATGATCGTTTGATGATGGTGTCGGATAACGTACAGTATTGTGGTGCACCGACAGGAAGATATTTAGGCATTAATGCTACAGAAGGCAGTGACAGAAAATACATCAATGTAACTGAAGAAGGATTTGTTTTATCAGATACTGGAAGGTTAAGCGGATCAAGCAAACCAGTAATTTATGGGGTTAAGAATCTTCATCAAAATTTAGGAATGCCTTTAGAAAGCATTATACCAATGTATTCTGTTAATCCAAATCGCAAATATGGTTTTTTAGATCATAAAGGTAGTTTAGAAAATGGTAAAGATGCTGATTTCATTGTCGTTGATAATGAATTTACGGTAATGTATACATATATAGAAGGTAAAAAGGTATATGATGACTCAGATCTTGATTAATTTGCAAATTACTATCTTTACTTATATAGTTATCGGTTTTATCTTATATAAGTGTAAATTGATAAATGGTGATGGTGAAAATTTTCTTTCAAGCTTAACTTTAGGTTTATTTTTGCCAGTAAATGTATTTACATCCTTTATCAATAATATGACCGTTGATTTGCTTAAGGATCTTATATTGGTCTTGATCATGGCTGTTTTTTTAGAAACGTTGATATATCTAAGTACGAAAATAAAAATAAAATTTATGTCTTATGACGAAGAGTGTGTTTTGCATTATGGTATGCTAGTTAGCAACGCTGGATTAATTGGTACTCCGGTAATTGAAGGATTATTTGGCGGTGTTGGTGTCGTATTTTGTAATGTGTTTATGATACCTACAAGAATCCTTTGCTTTTCTGCCGGTGAAAGTATTTTTAATCCGCAAAAAAGAAAAAACTTGCGGACGTTATTGCTTAATATCTTAACAAATAAGATCATCATTGCTATTTTATTAGCCCTGATATTGTTGGCAACAAATATTAGCTTGCCATCTCCGATTTTTCAAGCGTTAGAAAATGTTGGTAAGTGTTTATCGCCAATGTCGCTTATCTTGGTTGGCGCTATATTAGCTGAAAATGCTAGTTTTAAATTTGATATTGTTGGAAAGGTTGCATTTTTATCAATGTTAAGATTGTTTTGCATACCCTTGCTTGCATTATTGTTTTGTGTATTAGCAAAATTGGATTTTCAGAGTACAGCAATAATTGTTTTGATACTTGGAATGCCAATAGGAAGCACAACAGCTGTTTTTGCTAAGAAATATAATGGGAATAGTAGCTTTGCTTCTATTTCTGTTATGGTAACTACGATCCTTTCTCTATTTACTTTGGTAGTATTATTACAGATCGTTGAATTGTTTTTTTAATCATTTGGAAGATGTGAGTTAATGGAAAATATCGAAAAAACTAAAAAAATGACGACACAACCCGTAGCAAAACTAATCAATGAATTGGCGGTGCCTACGATAATTAGCATGTTAATAACTTCGATATATAACATGGCTGATACATTTTTTGTTGCTCAGATCAACAGCAGCAGTGCTACTGCTGCTGTTGGTGTAGCATTTGCACTTATGGCTTTGATACAAGCATTAGGTTTCTTTTGTGGACATGGTAGCGGTAATTATATGTCGCGCATGTTAGGCGCAGGAAAAATTGAAAATGCTAAGCGAATGGCGGTAACTGGTTTTGTCTTAGCTATGATTTTGGGATTATGCTTATCATGTGCGGGATTATTATTTATTGATGAGTTTGCAATGATCCTAGGAAGTACAAAAACGATGATGCCGTATACCACAGCATATTTAAGATATATCCTTTTAGGGGCGCCTTTCATGTGTGCAGGGTTGGTAATGAATAATCAACTGCGGTTTCAAGGCAACGCTATGTTTGCGATGATTGGTATTACAACAGGAGGGATACTTAATATTTTTTTAGATCCTCTTTTCATTTTTGGGCTTGGCTTAGGAGTTGCAGGCGCAGCTATTGCAACATTATTATCGCAAGCCATTTCATTTATAATTTTGCTTGTTGGCATTTTTAAGAGCGATTCATTAAATTATTCAATTAAATTGATATCTCTTGATAAATATTATATTCAGCAGATATTTAAAGGCGGATTGCCTAGCTTGGCTCGTCAAGGATTAGGTAGCATATCAACTGCTGTTTTAAATTTATGTACAGGTCAATTTGGCGATGCTGCCATTGCTGGTGTATCAATCGTGACAAGGGTCATGCAGTTTTGTTGCTCGGTGGTTACAGGTTTTGGTCAGGGGTTTCAGCCTGTGTGTGGTTTTAATTTTGGAGCTCGTAAATATGATAGGGTTAAAGAAGGATTTTGGTATGCAGTTAAAGTTGGAACCATCTTTACGCTAATTGTTAGTATTATTGCCTTTATATTTGCACCGCAAATACTTAATGCTTTTCAAGGTAACGATCAATTGGTCGTTAGCGTTGGAAGTGCCACGCTGCGTTTTCAGTGTCTTTCATTTTCATTAACCGCTTTTATCATAATGTCAAATATGATGTTGCAGGTATGTGGCAAAACCGTAAACGCCACAATTTTGGCGGCATCACGTCAAGGATTGTTTTTAATTCCAGCTGTAATTATTTTGCCAGCAATTATGGGATTGTTAGGCATAGAAACAGCGCAAATGATTGCAGATATTGCTTCGTTTGTCATTTGTATTCCAATGATTAAGAATTTTTTTGCTGCAATATCACAAGAGCAAAATTCTTGATCTATCAGTATTATATAAAGTAAGAGTTTAGAAGCAAATAAGAGATTTTCCTTTTATTTGCTTTTTTTAAGTAATAAACTTGACAAAGTCAAGCAAAAGGAGAGTACAATGTTAAAGATTGCCGAAAGTGTTAAATATGGAAAAATTAATCTAAAAAATCGCATCATTTTTGCTCCAACATCAATGAGCAAAGATCGTAAAGAACAGTTACGATGGTTTGAGCAGCTTGCGCAAGGAGGGTGTGCGATGATCATCGTTGGCGATGTTCCAGTTAGTGCGAAAGGGCCAATGTCGTTATTTGATGATTCTTCTTTTGAACATTATCGTCAGATTGCTGATACCGTACATAAATATGATTGTTTGCTATGTGCACAGTTGCATCAATCAGACAGTAATTTTAAAGCGCTGTTACCGTATATTCCTGCTTTAAAAGCAAAGCAGATCACAGCTGATGAGCTTCGTGCCAAGATGAATGAGCAGGTTGGTCCTTATATCACTAATCTGCCAAAAGAAGAGATAGCTGAGATTACAGCAAATTTTGCTAAAGCAGCTAAGCAAGCAATAAAGGCAGGCTTTGATGTCATTCAGATCCATGGAGATCGGATGATCGGAAGTTTTTCATCTTCAATTTTTAATAAGCGTCAGGATGAATATGGCCAAAGCGCTGAAAATCGTGCGCGCTTTGCTTGTGATATCGTTAAGGCAGTTCGTTCACAGCTGCCTGATGTCAGCATTGATTATAAACTGGCAGTTCGCCAAGAAAATCCACATTATGGCAATGCGGGAGTGCTTTTTGAGGAACTAGCAACATTTGTTCCATTATTAGAAGCAGCAGGAGTGGATAGTTTTCATGTGACGTTGGCTAATCATGGCAAACTTAGCGATACCATCCCGCCATTTGATCATCCTGAATTTGCTTCTGAAGGCTGTTTCTTAAAATTCTGTGATGAAGTGCGCAAATATACAAATTTACCAATTTGCGGCGTTGGCGGCTTGAGTGATCCGTCTTTTATTGAAAAACAACTAGAAGCACGGCGGGTAGATTGTGTTGCCATGAGCCGACAATTAATAGCTGATCCCTCATGGCCAAATAAGGTGTTTACCCAGCAAACGGCAAAGATCACCAAATGCATCAGATGCAATAAAGGATGTTTAGGCGGACTTATGCATCATACCGGCATGAGCTGTATCTTTGATAATAAAAAAGACCAGGCATAAGCTTGGTCTTAATTGTTGCAGATCCTTTCGATATGCAAGGCTAGATAACCTATCTCGATATCGTCGATGGTAAGATCTAAGCCTTTTTTTAGTTTTTGGATGATATTGGTAGCGATAATATAGGAAGTAGGAAAAGCATTTTTGGTATAGTCGTTCATATCGATGTGAATCTGCTCCTTTAAACGGCAGCGCGCCACCAGATATTTGATATGGGTAAGCAAACGTGAATAAGCAAGGCTGTTAACATTGATGCTGATGTTTAAAAGCTTTTCGATCTCACTGATCGATTCATTAACCAAAGTAACAAGCATGACGGATTGCGATACTTTTTCATCGGTACGAGCGCTGTGAAGGTGGAGAGTTATGTATGAAATTTCATCATCATTGATAAGGATATCACATTTTTCTTTGATATATTTTTGCGCATTAGCAGCGATCTTATATTCATCAGCGAATAATAAACGCGCTTCATTTTTGAAAGGATTATTGATGATCATATCGCTTTTGATCCTTTTGATAGCAAAAGCGATATGGTCGCTAAGAGTTAACAAGATGTTTTCATCAAAGTCGGCAAATTGAGCCTTGGCATCTTGGATGATATCATCGGCAATCTCTAAAAATATGGGATTATTTTTAGTTACTTGACTAGTGATATCGACGCCGGGCGCTTGGATATATTTTGTTGCCTTGTTTTCATCGATGGTAATTTCCATATTGGTTTTTTTATTAAAACCAATGCCGGTACCGATAAAAATTATTTCTTGCATCTTGCTTGGTTCAATAACTAAGATCGCATTGTTATTGAGTACCTTTCTAACTCTGTACATAAGCATCCCCTTATTATTTTATCATTATTACTTGTTCGCCGTGTTTGATCGTTCCTAATTTGGTTACTTCTAGTTTATTATCATCGGTTAGATTTGTAAATACCATAACGGTAGCAGTATCTTTGGCGTTGGCTTTGATGTATGGAAGATCAAATTTTAATATTGGTTCTCCTGCTTTTACCGTTTGACCTTCCTTGATCAAAAGCTCAAAACCTTCGCCATTTAATTTGACGGTATCGATGCCGACATGGATCAACAATTCTAGCCCAGAGCTATGTTTCAATCCAATTGCATGTTTGGTAGGAAAGATAAATTCTACATTTGCATCGCATGGAGCATAGATCGTGCCATCTTCGGGAACAAACATCAGACCATCGCCCATCATTTTGGAAGCAAATGTTTCATCAGGTGTGTTAGTGATGATATCTGCTGTACCGTCAACGATAGCTTGCATCTTGATCGTTTCCTTGATATTTTCTACTGATTCTTTTTCTTCATGGACCATAGGGGATTGAGCTGCATGAGGATTAGCTAGATAATCTTCGATGTTTGATTTGATAACTGATACTTTAGGGCCGTAAATAACTTGAATGCCATTACCTTTAACGATAACACCAGCCGCTCCGCTTGCTTTTAGGGTATCTTGATTTACTTTTGCACTTTCTTTTACCGTTACTCTTAAGCGGGTGGCACAGCAATCAAGATCGGTGATATTAGATGCGCCTCCTAAGCCATCTACGATCATTTTTGCTTGTGAATCATGAGATGCTGCTTCTTTGGCTTCAACGTCCTTACGGGTATAAAGCTTGACTTCACCATCACCATCTTCACGGCCAGGAGTTTTTAAATTTAGCTTTTTGATCAAGAAAGAGAATACAAAGTAATATACGACAAAGTAAATGATACCGATGATGACGATCCAGATCCAATTGGTCTTATCATTGCCTTGCAAGATGCCAAATAATGTTAGATCGATCAAACCTCCTGAAAAGGTCATACCAACCCCAACGTTGAAGATATGCATCAGCATATAAGCTAGTCCAGCAAATACGCAATGGATCACATACAGCAAAGGGGCAACAAATAAGAAGGTAAATTCTAATGGTTCAGTGATGCCGGTAAGCAAGCTGGTCAAGGCAGCACTTAGCAATAGACCGCCGACGATCTTTTTCTTATCATTTTTTGCGCACATATACATAGCAAGGGCAGCTCCTGGTAAGCCAAAGATCATCAATGGGAATTTACCTGCCATAAAACGGGTTGCTTCAACGGAGAATTTTACGGTGTTTGGATCAGCAAGCTGAGCAAAGAAGATGTTTTGAGCGCCTTCGACCAGATTGCCATTGACCATGGCGGTGCCGCCAACAGCGGTTTGCCAGAAAGGAATATAGAAGACATGGTGCAAGCCAAAAGGAATCAAAGCTCTTTCCATCAAGCCGTAGATCCATGTTCCCACATAGCCTGATCCTCTAACAAGATCACCAACAGCATAGATGCCTTCTTGGATTGTAGGCCAGATAAAGAACATCAGGATACCAACGAATAAATAAACGATGGCACTAATGATCGGAACAAATCTAGTTCCTCCAAAGAATGATAATACTTGCGGTAATTCGATCTTGTAGAACTTGTTATGCAAAGCGGCAACGCCTAAGCCAACGATGATACCACCAAATACTCCCATTTGCAAAGATTGGATGCCAAGTACTGAGGTAATTGATCCAGCAGGCAAGGTATCAGCAATTCCGGTTAATTCGATAAGCGCACTGATCGAAACATGCATGATAAAGAATGCAATTACTGATGATAGCGCAGCTACTTCTTTTTCTTTTTTAGCCATACCGATAGCAACGCCCATAGCGAAGATCACTGGTAAGTTAGCAAATACGATATCTCCCGCTTTGCTCATGACATAGAATAAAGAATACAAGATCGTACCTTCACCCATGATGCCTGTAAGATGGTATGCTTCTAGCATGGTTGCATTGGTGAATGATCCCCCGATACCTAGAAATAATCCAGCTACCGGTAAGATTGCGATTGGCAGCATGAAGCTTCTGCCGACACGTTGTAATACTGCGAAAATTTTGTCTTTCATATATGCCTATCCTTTCTTTGATAACAGCAAAAAAGGCATCAACGAAAATCCCACCAAAGGGAAATATATCGTTGATGCCTGATCGTATCAGTAACACGCTGTTATTTTGTGCCTATAATATAAACCATATGAATAGTTGGTGTCAAGGGAAAAAATTAAAACGCTTACTTTTTAAAATAAATAAAAAAGCCTTTTTGCAAAGGCTTGATTAACAAAATGGTGCGGGTGAAGGGACTTGAACCCCCATGCCTTGCGGCGTCTGATCCTAAGTC
>CASGCC010000086.1 GCA_949299585.1 uncultured Bacillota bacterium
CCAGTTACCCTTACGACATCATTATTTTCCAGATATCCGCTAAAATAGCGCATGCCATTTTTCATTGCTCCTTCAATGATATTTGCCAAAGCATCCGGTGTATCCTGCCATGTTTCTTCAAACTTAAAGATATCACCGATCCCAGTCTCAAAATACTTATGGAAGCGACAGCTATGCATGATCTGACAAGGCATGATAGGTTCTGCCCCTACCGGTATCCTTGCACCTGGGGAATTTTCTCGCCCATCGCTATCAATGCCAACCTGGGCATGCAAGCGATAATGATGATGAAAATTAGCCGCATACTTGCTGGTATGAGCTTCAACCAAAGCATGTAGTTTTTCCATGATCCTAACGCCTAGATCATCTGCCTCTTTATTGTTGCCATAGCCCTTGGTATTATCAGCAATTTGCAAAAGGTGATTGCAGCACTCCGCTAAGCCAACCATACCAAACATCCCGGTAAAATTATCTAATTCCACAAAACCTTCCTTAACCAAGAAATTGGCTTTAAAGAAATTGCTTTGCTCGACGATAAAAGCAATCCTATCATCCATCATCTTTAACATCAGCTGTGCATAATAAGGCAAGACATTATCAACAAAATCATCAGCATCTTTAGCCTTCAAGCTGCATTCATACAGTCTTAAGCGTGGCAAGGTAAAGCCGCCTCCACCTTCTTTCAAGCCGTTATAGCAACTAGCAATGACATAATCATCGCCCCATTCTTTTCTAAACATCTTGTCATTTGCAAATGATGGCTTAGCAGTCTTCATCATGCACTCGATGCATAGCTTCATAAAATCAGGGCTCATTTGCTCAGGGTCATATTTAACCGTAAGATTAGGGATCGCCAATTGCATTTCCATCGTTAGTTTCAAGATCATCCTCGCAGTTAAGGTATCCTTACCGCTTAAATTGGCATGAACAAAAGAATCACATAAAGTGCGATCGATATTCAGCAAAAATAACTTTAAAGCTTTATAAGCCGCATCATAGCTAACTTTTTGCACAAATGGTTCCAGCATCTCATCCAAGGTACCAAGATATACCGGATATGAAGTTATCGAAGGAACATGACGATACATGATCAAAAGATTATTTAATGCTTCATATAGATCTTGCGCTGGCTCAAGAGCTAAAAACTTCGAGCCTTTATCCAACAACAATTGATAGCGCGGACAAATATAGCGCGGACGGTAAGGTGCATTACCTTCACCTAGATCACAAATGATCCCTTCTTCCTTAGCTTTGACCAATTCCGGTGCCAGTTCGATCGTATGATCCATATTTTCTGCTAAGCGGGCCAAAGCCAGCAACTGCTGTGAATAGGTCAAGGTTTCATCTTGAATGATTGCCATTACTTCTTTCATCGTTTTCTCCTTTTTAAGATTAAGCATAAACATTATACTGGATTTTAAGCCAATAAAAAAGTTTTTTTATCTTAACAAAAAAAGAAGCCATCATCTGGCTTCTTATTGTCCACTATCTTTTTTCAGATATACTTCACGCGGTTTAGAGCCTTGCTGCGGCCCAATGATGCCCTTATCTTCCAAGACATCCATCATACGAGCAGCACGGTTATAACCAATGCCAAAACGTCTTTGCAGCAATGATGCTGAGGCTTTTTGCACTTCTACGACATACTCTTTGATTTCCTCATAAAGCGGATCATCACAAGCTGCCATGATTGCCGTATTGTCGTTGCCTTCTACGCCTTCTAAGCGAATGAAAGCATCATCATATAAAGGAGCACGCTGACTTGATACATATTCACAGATCCTCGCTACTTCTTCATCCGTAACATAAACGCCCTGTAAACGGATCGGACTAGGTTCACCCGTTGGATAATACAGCATATCACCATTGCCTAATAATCTTTCCGCTCCAACCTGATCGATGATCGTTCGCGAATCGATACCGCTTGAGACATTGAAAGCTATGCGGCTAGGAATATTAGCTTTGATGATGCCCGTGATGACATCGGTGCTTGGCCGCTGGGTCGCTACGATCAAATGAATGCCCGCCGCTCTGGCAAGCTGCGTGATCCTTTGGATGCTAAGTTCAACCTCTTTACCGGCAACTGCCATCAAATCGGCAAGCTCATCGATGATGACCACGATGTAAGGCAAAGGTTTCAAGCCATTCTCCTTATCGGTTTGATTTTTGACCTTTTCATTATAAACGCTGATATTTCTTACTCCAACCTGTGAAAATAGATCATAACGTTCATCCATGATATTAACGACGATCTTCAACGCATTATTAGCCTTATTAGGATCCGAGATAACCGGGCCTAAAAGATGCGGGATCTTATGATAAGGAGTAAATTCCACCTTTTTAGGATCCACTAATAACAGCTTGACATCATCACAACTGCATCTTAGCAAGAATGACGTGATGATCGTATTCATGCATACGCTTTTACCACTACCGGTCTGTCCGGCAATCAAAAGATGTGGCATCTTATCCAATTGACAATAAACATTCTTGCCCATCAGATCCTTACCTAAAACAAATAACAGCGGTTTATCTTCCTTATCTTTAGGAATTCCCATCATCAGTTCTTTCATCTTGACCATGGTGCTTTCCACATTAGGAATCTCGATTCCCACCGCATTTTTGCCAGGGATCGGCGCTTCGATCCGGATATCTCTTGCGGCTAGTTCCATCTTGATATTATCAGATAAGCCTTGGATCTTAGAAACCTTTACGCTAGCATCTGGTTTTACCTCAAATTTGGTTACGCTTGGTCCGATATGGGTAGCAACCAAATTAGCTTGGATCCCAAAATTATCTAAGATCTCGATCAATCTTTCGCCCTTTTCTTTAGCGCTGATCTGATTCTTATTGCTTTTTTTGACAGTTGATAAAGGATCTAGCAAACTAAGCGGAGCCGGTGAATATGGTCCGCTGGTCTTAGGAGCGCTAGATACCAGGGATGATGACTGAGCTAATGGCTGAACGCTAGGTTCTTCCTGATGCTCTTGCTGTTTACTAGGCATTGGCACGGTCTGCTCCTGGCTTTCATCTTCTTCAAGCTTATCATCAGCGTCGATGAACAAACGTGAGCGCTTATTGGTAGGAAGAGGTTCATCATCGACATTGATCGTATTGATCAGGGGCTGACGATCATAGCTAAGCTCTTCTTCATCTTCGTCCTCTTCTTCATCGCTGCTAAGCATTTCTTTCGATTTTTCCCATACCTTGCTGCCGCCATCAAAGATCTTGGTGAATTCGGATAACGGAACCACCAACAAAAGCGCAATGATCAGCATCACCACGATCACGATGATCGTTCCTTGATAATCAAACAAGATGGTAAAGATCGATAACAGCAAAGCACCGATTATCCCACCAAAAGTATTAGCTTGTCCAGCAAAATATACAGGAATATTTTCCACAAAGCTTTGCAAGATCGTAAAACCGCTAAGTTGGCGATCATAGGGCATCATGGCCCATATCAGCAAGGCCAGCACCAATAAGACGCTAGCGCTAAGCTTGCCTAGTGATAAAGACTTGCTATATCTTTTGACATTATGCATGATCGCAATGACACAAAGATAGATCAAGACGACATAAAAATATTCTCCAAACAACACCCGAAATAGATTATATAAAAACATTCCTACGATCCCTAAGCGCATGCATGCTATCAGCAAGCAAGCGCCGATGATCACGACGCTAAGATAGGTATAGAGCTCTTTTTCCTGTTGTTTTTTCTTCGCACTTTTTCTTCTTGCCACACTACTACCTCTAATCTTTGATATTGATCTCCACGATAGCAGGCAAGATCATCGGTTTCTTGCCGGTTTCTTTAAAAACATAGCGGGAGATCTTCTCACGAGCTTCCTGACGACAGCCCATATTATCATAACGCTTTTCTTTCACGGCATTATTGATGATATTCTCAAACATGATGCCTACTTCCTTCATGACATAATCAGCATCTTTTAAATAGATCACGCCTCGGCTTTGGACATCCGGTCCGCCAATGATCTGTTTGGTACGATAATTTACCACGACACCGGCAACGATGACCCCATCGGTCGATAAGATCTCGCGATCTTTCAGCACCATTCCTGAAGCATCTAGATTATCCTTGCCATCGATCATGACATCTTCCAGCTGTAAAAGATCATAATGCTTGCTTAGCTTGCCATCTTCGATCGTTGCAATCTGTCCATTATCCAAAACGATGATATGATCGGCCTTATAGCCCATATCCAAAGCGATATTCGCATTAGATACCAACTGACGATATTCCCCTTTGACCGGAACATAATAAGTAGGATTGAAAAGATACAGCATCATCTTTAGATCTTCGATCGCTGCATGCATCGAATATGCCCGCTTGCTATCGACTGCTATGACCTTGGCTCCTTCCTTATATAGATCATTTTCCATCTTGGTTGCTTCATGTTCAGTACCTGGAACCATTGGAGAAGCGATGATGATCGTATCGCTCTCTCTAAATTCCAAAGATTCATCTTCTTTGATAGCGATCTTATGAACGCGCTTAAAGATATTTGAACCACTGCCCGAGATGATCACTAAGATATTCTCATCATCATTGTTAAAGCGCGATCTAGGCACTTCCGCGTTGACCGGAACATGATAATAACCTAGCTTTTCGATATCCATCATCATCTGTTTAAGCTCATCATCATAAAAACAGATCTTACGCCCATATTTAACCGCCAATTCAATGACTTCAATGATGCGATAGATATTTTGATTATATAAAGTAACGATGATACGGTTATCGCTATCTTCAAAGCATGGTTCGATGATATTGGTGATCCGATGCTTTGGCGCGCTATGCCCTTCACGGGTCGAGCCCACTGACTCTGTAAGCAAGGCCAAAACGCCTTCATTGCCGATCTTGGTGATCTCGCTTAGATTGCAACGGAAAGCCTCATTCTTGATATCATAATCCACGATATATTCGCTGGTATAAACGATATATCCTTGATCGGTGCCGATACCTACGCCAAAGCCGTCCATGATCGACTGGGTAACCCCAAAGGTCTTGATCTTATAATTATCGATCTTAAAGCTGCCATTTCGCTTGATGCGATGGATCTCATATTTCTTGATGCCTTCCTTCTTAAAACGCTTTTCTAATAAGACGGCGGTCAAAGGCGCCGTATAGATCGGTGCCTTGATGACCTTCATCAAGCTAGGCAACGCAGCCATGACATCATCATGTCCATGGGTAATAAAGATACCTTTGATCCTTTTTTCGTTTTGTTTTAAATATGTGAAATCCGGAATGATCATTTCTACGCCCAGCTGATCGCCTTGGGGATATTTTAAGCCACATTCCAAAATAAAGATGCCATCATCGATCTCGATGACAAACATATTTTTGCCATCTTCATCCAATCCGCCAAGCGCAAATATTCGAATCTTACTCATTTTCTTCCTCCTTTGCTACGCCATTCAACGAATAGCTTTTTACTTCAGTTATATATACATCAACGATCTGTCCGATCGCGATATTTTTGCCAGTGAAATTTACCAGCTTATTTTCTTCGCTATAACCACTATATACTTCTTTGTTCTTCTTGCTCAAGCCATCGACCAAAACCTTTAAGGTCTTATGCAGATAGCGCTGATTATTTAAATTTGAATAATAGGTGATCTTTTCATTTAAGATCTGTAATCGTTGGGCTTTTTCTTCTTCTGACACCGTATCTGGCATCTTGGCAGCCGGCGTTGATTCTCTTGCACTATATATAAAGGTATATGCCAGGTCGTACTGACAATAGTCTACCAAAGCCAAGGTATCCATAAATTGCTCATGGGTCTCATTAGGAAAACCAACGATGATATCCGTGCTGAAAGTAATCGTAGGGATCTCTTTTTTCAATAGATCAAACAGGTGTTTATAATGCTCGACCGTATAGCCTCGGCCCATGATCTTTAAGATGTCATTATTGCCGCTTTGCACAGGCAAATGCAAGCTAGGCATGATATTAGCATATTTCTTCATGACATATACCATATTTTCGCTAAAATCACGCGGATGGCTAGTACTGAAGCGAATGCGCGGAATCTCGGTCTTTGCAACTTCTTCTAAAAGTTTGGCAAAGCCATCTTCCATTCCCAGGTCTTTACCATAAGCATTGACATTTTGCCCTAATAAGCAAATCTCTTGATATCCTTCATTCTTTAGATCTTCTACTTCCTGCAAGATATCCGCCATCAAACGAGAACGCTGCTTGCCACGAGTATATGGTACGATGCAATAGGTACAGAATTTATCGCAACCATACATGATATTGACCCATGCTTTATGCTTGCCAAAACGCGAAACCGGTAGATTTTCCACTACTTCTCCTTCTTGCGAATATACTTCGACCGTTCGCTCTTTAGCCATCATGGCGTTATATAAAAGATAAGGCAAGCGATGAATATTATGGGTACCAAAGATCAGATCGACCTGCGGATATTTAGCCAATAAGGTATTTACCACGCTCTCTTCCTGAGCCATGCAGCCGCTTAAGGCAAAGATCAGATCAGGATTATGTCTTTTTAGCTTTTTAAGCATACCGATCTCCCCAAAAACCTTATCTTCCGCATTTTTGCGGATCGCACAGGTATTGAAGAATAGGACATCAGCATCTTCTTCCTTTGCTACTCTGGTAAAAGACATTGCTTCCAAGATACCGGCAATCGTTTCTGAATCGCGCTCATTG
>CASGCC010000087.1 GCA_949299585.1 uncultured Bacillota bacterium
TACCATCTCTCTTATATTGTACCACGAAAGAAAGCGTGAGAGATTTATTGATAAAATATTTGTGTCCGCGCGACTTTAGGCGCGGGGAAATGGAGGAAAGTATGAAAATCAACATGAAGAAACGAGCATTTACATTTCTAATGATTCTAGTAATGGTGATTAGCTTGGTTGCCTGTGGCAGTAAAAGTATTGCAGGTAATTATAAGTTGACTGAAATTGAATCTTACGGTGAAAAAATGAGCGTAGAAGACCTAGCTAATCTATTGGAAATGGATATCGACATGACCTTAAATTTAAAAAGTGATAAAAGTTTTGTTTGGGATACAGGCTTTTGGGGAGAGGATGAAAGTGTCAGGGGCAGTTGGCAGATAGAAGGAGATTCTTTGATCTTAATTGTTGAAGGTGAGGAATTATATGGTACTTTTGACGGGAAAAACATCAATATGGATTTTGAAGGTGAGATATTTATTTTTGAGAAGCAATAGATTTCTGCAAATTATTCTTTAGAACATCATGATTATAATGTTGAGGTTCTACAATAATAGTTGAGATGAAGAAAAGATTAGATGATTATTTGATATCTAATCTTTTTTTATTTGTATGCATAAAAAATAAAAGGTTAAATTACTTATTAAGATAGTAGTTTGCTTAAAAAAATTATGTAGCTTGGTGAAAGATGAAAAGCAGTATCGAAAATTATTTCGCGAAAGAAAATATGAATAAATTTTACAAAAAAAATATTGCATTTTGGTGAATATTATATATAATAAATTTGGTTTAATTAGTAATAACTTTTAGTTTAGCAATATTAAACAAAAGGAGGTAGTTATGGATCTAGGTAATCGCATTAGAAATTTGCGAAATAAAAATGGGCTTACCTTAGAGGAATTAGCTAGTCGCTGCGAGCTTACCAAAGGTTTCTTAAGCCAATTGGAACGTAATCTTACGCAGCCGTCGATCACGACTTTGGAAGACATCTGTGAAGCTTTAGGCATTACCATGAGCAAGTTTTTTGAAGAAGAAACTGATGAACAGATCGTTTTTTCGCCAGACGATGCCTTTGTTGATGAAAAAGAGCTTACGATTACTAATTGGATCATACCAAACGCCCAAAAAAATGAAATGGAACCGATCATCCTTGAGCTCAAACCTAATGGTGAATCACAACTGATCTATCCGCATGAAGGAGAAGAGTTTGGCTATGTTTTGAGCGGTAAGGTCACGATCTATTTCGAACAAGATAAAAAAGGGATCGTAGTCAAAAAAAATGAAGCATTTTATATCAATGGCGATAAAGAGCATTATCTTAAAAATGATGCGATGAACAATGCTAAGGTGTTGTGGGTATGTACCCCACCAATCTTTTAGGGGAGGATTTCATGAAAAAAATTATTCAGTTTAAAAATATCGTTAAACAATTTGACAATCAGATCGTTTTAAAAGGGATTAACCTAGATATTTATGAAAATGAATTTGTTACCTTATTAGGGCCAAGCGGTTGTGGTAAGACCACTTTGCTGCGGATCTTAGGCGGTTTCTTGGATGCTGATGATGGCGAAATAATTTTCGATGGTGAAGAAATTAGTAAGGTGCCAGCCTATAAACGTGATATTAATACGGTATTCCAAAAGTATGCTTTGTTTCCGCATCTAAATGTTTATGATAATATTGCCTTTGGCTTAAAACTGAAGAAAGTATCAAAGGATATCATCGAGCAGAAAGTTAATCGTATGCTAAGCTTGGTAGGTCTTGAAGGCTATGCCAAACGTGATGTTACCTTGTTGTCAGGCGGACAGCAGCAACGTGTAGCGATCGCAAGAGCTTTGGTCAATGAGCCTAATGTCTTATTGCTTGATGAGCCATTAGGTGCTTTGGATCTTAAGTTAAGAAAAGAAATGCAGATCGAACTTAAGAACATTCAACAAGAAGTAGGCATCACCTTTATCTTTGTTACCCACGATCAGGAAGAAGCCTTAACGATGTCCGATAAGATCGTGGTCATGAAAGATGGCGAGATCCAACAGGTGGGAACGCCTACGGAAATATATAATGAACCGATCAATGAATATGTCGCTCGTTTTATCGGTGAATCAAATATCATTGATGGTATCATGAAGGATGATTATCTAGTAAATTTTGATGATCATGATTATAAATGTGTAGATTTTGGCTTTAAGAAAAATGAACCGGTAGATATCGTTATCCGTCCTGAAGATATCGATCTAGTACCACGTAATAAGGGCATCATGAATGGGGAAGTAAAATCGGTGCTGTTCAAAGGCGTACATTATGAGATCATCGTTGAAACGACTAGCGGTACTTCTAAAACAGTAACCATGCATGTCTTAGGAAATAAGGATATCGTCAATGATGAGGCGCACGAAAAGATAAGCGCTAGTGATTTCTATATGGATCTTGAAGATGTGGAAAATCTTACGGATGCTATTGTGGTAGCTAGAGCTAATGCTCAAGCCTGGAATAATGAAGATGAAGATGTTTCTTTGGCAAAGATCGAATATGATGTCAAAAATGCCATCGGTACCTATCCTTGTACCTTTGCAACAGCTAAAGGCACCGAAATTACGATCAATATTACGGTAGTTAAGCCGGTATATACCGAAGATAAAGCTAACGATGAAGCAATCCAAGCTTTTGATTTCTACAAGACCGTTGATGAGATCAAAGAAAGCATTGCTTTAGATACAGATCTAAAACAATGGGCAAACGCTCAAGCTTGGTCATTGGAAGATGAAAGCCCAATTGAGATTTGGGATGTTAAATATGATTTTGATGACGAAGATATCAAGGAAGGCGATTATCAAATCACATTCTCGACCATGGGACGTGAATTAAAGGTCCATACTACTGATTATCAAGAGGTAGGAACCAAGGTAGGGGTATTGTTTGCTCCTGAAGATCTGCACGTTATGAGCAAGATGGGTAATTGATATGAAGAGCTTTTCACGTTTTACCTATCCATATATCATATGGATGATCATCATGATCTGCCTTCCGATGCTGATGATCGTGTTCTATGCTTTTACGACCCAAGGAAATGAGGTCTTGACCCTACAATTTACTTTGGATAATTTTTTAAGATTTTTTGAGGATAGCATCTTCCCTAGCGTGTTGTGGCGCTCATTGAAGATTGCAATCAATACGACCCTTATTTGTATTGCCATCGGTTATCCTTGTGCTTATGTTATTTCTAAATTGCCTGGTAATAAACAAAGCTTGATGGTCTTGCTTATTACTTTGCCAATGTGGATCAATATGTTGGTGAGAACGTACGCATGGCGGGGCATGCTGAATGATAGCGGTCTGTCTAATGAAATGAAGGTATATATTGGCATGGTTTATAACTTCTTGCCTTTTATGATCTTGCAGATCCATACTTCTTTGAGCAAGATGGATCAAAGCTTGTTAGCAGCAGCAGAAGATCTTGGAGCTAGCAAATGGCAGGCATTTTTAAAGGTTACCTTGCCTTTAAGCTTACCAGGGGTCATCAGTGGCATTACCTTGGTATTTTTGCCGGCGGTATCGAGCTTCTTCATTCCTAAATTGTTAGGAGGAGGAGACTTTGTCTTGATCGGTAACTTGATCGAAAGCTACTTTATCTCCACCGGTGACTGGAACTTTGGAAGTGCTATTTCCTTGATCATGGCGGTGATCATCTTGATTTCGATGTATATAACCAAGAAGCTGGATCGTCAATCCAAGGAGGTACATTAATGAAAAAAGGTGCCTTGTTGTCAAAGATCTATTTATTCTTGATCTTATTATTCTTTTATGCGCCAATCGTTTATGTGTGCTTTTTCAGTTTCAATGATTCAAAGTCACTTAGTCATTTTACTGGTTTCTCTTTGCAATGGTATGAAAAAATGTTTAGAGATCGAACGATCATGGAAGCTATCTATTATACGGTGATCATCGCAATCATCGCAACGGTGGTTTCTACGATCGTAGGAACGATCACGGCAATTGGCATGAGCAAATCTCGCAAATTGATCAAAGAATCAATTGAACAGGTAAATAATTTACCGATGCTTAATCCAGAGATCGTTACCGCTATTGGCTTTATGTTGTTTTTTACTTCATTAAAGATCGAATTAGGCTTTATGACCTTATTGTTAGCACATATTGCCTTTTGTATCCCGTATGTGATCTTGAGCGTTATGCCAAAATTGCGCCAACTAAATGATAATTTGGCGGAAGCAGCCCTTGACCTTGGGTGTACACCTTTGCAAGCACTGACCAAGGTCATCATTCCGCAGATCAAGCCTGGTATCGTAGCAGGAGCATTGGTTGCCTTTACCATGTCCTTTGATGATTTTGTCATCTCTTTGTTTACGACTGGCCCGGGCATCAATAATATTTCGATCTATGTATATTCAAATGTTAAGAGGATCAATCCTACCATCAACGCATTATCGACGATCATCGTCGTGGTCATAACGATCGTTTTGGTCTTAGTTAATGTGATACCAATGATAAAAGATAGAAGGGGAAAGAAAAGAAATGAAAAAATTATGGAAAGCAGTATTAGCTAGCATGCTGGTGCTAGGAATGAGCGGATGCAGCTCATCTAGCGATGTTGAACAGGTCATGGACGCGGAAGAGGTCTATGGATGCAATGTTTTGAATGTTTACAACTGGGGCGAGTATATCGGAGAAAATACGATCAGTAATTTTGAAAAGATGTATAATGCTAAGGTAAACTATTCTTTATTTGATTCTAATGAAGCAATGTATACCAAACTTTTAGGCGGTAGTGCTTATGACATCTTGGTTCCAAGCGATTATATGATCGAACGCTTGATCGATGAAGATCTATTGCAGCCAATCGATAAGAATATCGTAACTAATCTTGGCAATTTGGCTGATGGCGTAAAGAATCTGCCATATGACCCAGATAATACATACTCTGTGCCATATTTCTGGGGAACGGTAGGTATCGTTTACAATAAGAACAACGTATCTCAGGAACAATTAGAAGCTGAAGGCTATAATATCTTGTTAGATGAACAATATAAAGGCAAAGTATTCTTATATGATTCGGAAAGAGATAGCTTCATGATGGCATTCAAAGCTTTAGGATATTCAATGAATACCGAAAATGAAGATGAGATCCAAGAAGCATATCAATGGTTATTAGATGTAAATGAGGCTGTTGATCCAGCGTTTGTAACTGATGAAGTAATCGATGCCATGGTTAATGGGGAAAAAGATATCGCGATCATGTATAGTGGTGATGCAGCATATGTTCTAAGCGAAAATGAAGATATGGCTTACTTTACGCCAAATAGCGGCACTAACGTTTGGTCTGATGCTATGGTAATACCAGCTAACGCTAAATGTCCTGGCTTAGCAAATGAATTTATCAATTATATGTTAACTTATGAAGCTGCATATGATAACTCATATACGGTTGGCTATACATCAGCTAATGCCCAGGTAATGGAAGAATTATCAGAAGAATATGATCCAAGTGCCTATATTCCACGTACCGGCTTTGAAAATGATGAAGTATTCAAACATAATGAAGTATTGAAAAAAGAACTTACCGATCTTTGGATCAAAGTTAAAAATTCATAAGAAAAACCGCTTGAAGCATAATGGCTTTAAGCGGTTTTTTTGAACTTATGATCAATGATTTTTGCTTTCGATCTGTTCGATCAAAGCTAAGCGCTTGATATGGCGGTCTTGTTCAAATTTTGCATTTAACCAGGCATCAACAATGGCCTTAGCCATGTTCAGGCCAACGATCCTAGCGCCAAAGCAAATGATCTGGGCATTATTATGTTCTTTGGCAAGCTTTGCGCTTACTGGTTCGCTGCAAACAGCAGCGCGGATATTTTTAACTTTATTGGCAGCGATGCTGATACCGATACCAGTTCCACAGATACAGATGCCACATTCAACTTCATGGGCATTGATAGCATTTGCTACGGCTTCACCTGCTAAAGGGTAATCATAAGCTTCGGTGCTGTTGGTACCATAGTTGATTACTTCATGTCCTTGTTGCGTCAAATATTCAACGATGGCATTTTTTAATTCTACGGCGCTATGGTCGTTTCCGATTCCAATTTTCATCTTATTTCCTCCATGCGTTATAATTATAAAGAGAATAAGTATAAAACACAATAAAAAAAGCCTTTAACAAGGCTTTAATTTTTAAGATGGTGGAGATAATGGGACTTGAACCCATACGGTATTTCTACCACCGGATTTTAAGTCCGATGCGTCTGCCTATTCCGCCATATCTCCAGGTATGGAGGTTCCTACCGGATTTGAACCGGTGATCACAGAGTTGCAGTCTGTTGCCTTACCAACTTGGCTAAAGAACCAGTTTTACGTCCGTGCTCAAATATATTACCATAATCTATCATATGATGCAATACTTTTTTACACTTATTTTTGAACATCTTAGTGAAACATTATATAATATGATTACAAATTATATATGATATCTATGAGATATGTGCAATAATATCGTATACAGGTTATGAATGATGTCAGTGAAAAAAACAAAAAAAGTCCCGAATTGCAAGCAGAAACTGGAAATAAGAGAAAATAGGAACTAATTTTTATAGAAAATCGTATTTTCAGTTACACTAAGTTTAGCTAATTCATCTA
>CASGCC010000088.1 GCA_949299585.1 uncultured Bacillota bacterium
GATGGCCTTGGTTCCGGTCTTTGGACCAACCTTAGCGTGTGTTATTGGATTTATCTTGATCTTGTCCGTAAATCCGCTGCAGGCAGTATTATTTGTTATCGTGTATCAAAGCGTGCAGCAAATTGAAAATACGGTCATTTATCCTAAAGTGGTAGGCAGTTCAGTGGGTCTTCCGGGTATTTGGACCTTATTATCGATCGTAGTTTTTGGCGGCTTATTTGGCGTGATCGGCATGTTGCTGGCAGTACCATTTACCGCGTGCGTCTATACTTTTGGTTCAATGTTGGTCAATCAGTCATTACGTCGCAAACGTTTGAAGGTTAGCAGTGAGAAAGTTGAAGTAGTTACTGCTTATGAAGACCATGAGCAAGGGTGAGCTTAGTGCTCATCTTTTTTTTGTTACAAATTTGTAAGAAATGATAAATAAGTGTTGGCATATAATTATGGTAAGAGGATGTAGCAATGGAAAAGATAAAGATAATGATCGTAGAAGATGATGAAAGTTTGGCTAAGATGATAAAAGACCATCTGCAAAGATGGAAATATGAGATAACACTATGTCAAGATTTCGCTAATATCATGGAAACATTTACCGCTTTCGATCCACAGTTAGTGCTGTTAGATATCAATCTGCCTTTTTTTGATGGTTATCATTGGTGCGCGATGATCCGCAGCTTAAGCAATGTTCCCATCATCTTTATCAGCAGCTATGCTGATGATAAAGATAAGATCCGCGGTATCGTTCAAGGCGGTGATGATTATTTAACCAAACCATTTAGTTTGGAGCTATTAAGCGCCAAGGTTGAAGCAATATTGCGGCGAACATATAAATATGTAGAAAATAAGAAGATATATCTAAATGATAAGTTAACATATGATATGTCAAAAAATACTTTGATCTATGATGATCAAAAGATCGAATTGACCAGATCGGAGAATACCATCATTGAGCTTTTAGCGCGCAAATATCCAGCAGTTGTTTCGCGAGATCAGCTGATGGATGTTTTATGGAATACTAATGAATTTATTTGTGATAATGCCTTGAGCGTTTTGATATCGCGCCTGCGCAGCAAGTTATATGAAGTTTGTCAAGAAGATATCATCAAGACCAAGAAGGGACAAGGATATCATCTATGAAGGATTATTTCCAAAAACGTTACAAGCTGATGATCATGGTAGCTTTGATCGTTGCTATATATAATTTATATTTTATCTTCTTGCTGCAAATTGAAAATTTTCAATATTTGTTATATATCGATTTTTTAGTGGGAATAAGTTTATTGGCGGTATTGATATATGATATTTATAAATGGATAAAGATATCTGAAAAAAAAGCGGTGATGTTAGCTAAAGATATGGTCATCTGCGATCAGTTTAATGGTTTGCCTAATTTGGATATTGCGCAGCATGATATAGCGATCTTGCGATCAAAATTGCAGCTACAAAAAGAAATTACAGAAAATTTGCAAGATTATATGGCTAAATGGTGCCATGAAGCAAAGATGCCATTAGCTGCATTGCTGATGATAAATGAAAATATTGAAGATATGAAGCTGCGGAATGATCAATTGATCCAGCTAGAAAGGATCAAGCAGCTAGTAAATATGGCAATGATAGGATGTAAGGTACAAAGCCAGCTTTTTGATTTGAAATTCAAGAAAATAGCTTTAATAGAATGTGTAAATACTGCTATTAGAAATCAGCGCTTTTTTTTGATCAAAGAACATTTTTCAATTGAAATTGCTGTAGATGAGCTTTATGTATATAGCGATCAAGAATGGTTGGTCTATGTTCTTGATCAACTGATTGCCAATGCCATCAAATATCATGCGCAAAAACCATGTCTTAAAATATATGGGTATAGAAAAGATAATCGTACTAGCTTATTTGTGGAAGATCATGGCGAAGGTATAAAAAAAGAAGATATCAAGGATATCTTTAATAGAGGATTTACGGGAACAAATAAACACAATGGACAATATCGTTCAACAGGAATGGGCTTATATTTTGTCTGGCAGATCCTAGAAAAGCTTGGACATCGGATCTATGTCGAAAGTGAAGAGGGATCATTTACCCGTTTTGAGATCGTTTTCTGGGACAATAGCGAATATCTTTTTTTATAACTTACAAAATTGTAAGATTAAGCAGCTTAATGTTAGGGTGATGCAAGGATTAATCATTAACGATCTTCTATAATGAAAAATGAAAAAGGAGATGTTTTCATGAATAAAGTAATAGAAATAAGCAATTTATCAAAAAACTATGGGTCTAAAGGCTTTTATACCCGGGTATTGCATGAGGTTAATTTAAGCGTATATGAAAATGATTTCATCGCGATCATGGGACCTAGCGGTTCAGGAAAAACTACTTTGCTTAATATGCTGTCGACCATCGATAAGCCTACTAGTGGTTCGATCATCATGGATGGTAAGGATATTACGAAGATTTCCAATCGAGAATTATCAAAATTACGCAAAGAAAAAATCGGCTTTATCTTTCAGGATTACAATTTGTTAGATACGATGACCTTACAGGACAATATAGCCTTGCCATTGTCCTTGAATGGCTGTTCAAGTGCGATCTGTCTTAGAAAAACGATGGAAATAGCACAGATCTTTGGCTTGATGGAACATTTAAAAAAATATCCTTATCAACTATCTGGAGGTCAAAAACAGCGAGGAGCTGCCTGCAGGGCTTTGATCAGCGAGCCAAAGATCATCTTTGCAGATGAGCCGACCGGAGCCTTAGATTCGCAAGCTAGCCGTGATCTATTAGAATGTTTGAAAAAAGTAAATGAGCAACAAAAAGCCGCCATTTTAATGGTAACGCATGATGCATATACAGCGTCTTATGCTAAAGATGTATATATCCTTACCGATGGTAAGATCAGGTGTAAATTAAGCAAAGGACAAAGCAGCAAAGCGTTTTATGATCGGATCATTGATGCTCAAGCAGCGATGGGAAGTGATCTTGCATGAGCATGATGACCTTAGCGATCAATAATTTCAAGGCTAGCTTTAAAAGCTACCTTTCTTTGATCATTTCCTTAAGTTTTACGATCATGATCTTGTTTAATTTTCAAAACTTGCTCTGGACAGATATCTTAACAGGATTAGGTAAATATAATTCAGTTAATATTAACGCTATCATTCAGATCATGACCATCGTGATCTTTTGTTTCATGATCTTTTTTATCTGGTATAGTACCAATGTCTTTTTAACAAGTCGTAAAAAAGCGATTGGCATATATGTGTTCATGGGCTTATCAAATCAAAAGATCGCAATGCTTTATTTGATCGAGATCGGCTTGATCGGCCTTGTAGCTTTAACGATTGGGATCGTGGGCGGTATCATCTTATCACAATTATTTACCATGATCGTTTTTGCCGTATCTAGCATCAAGATGGCTACTAATTTTGTTTTTTCAGCAAAAGCGATCGTAATTAGCGTGATCATCTTTCTTTTGATCTATGGAATTTTTATCTTCAAAGGATATATCGATATCATGTTCAGCAGTGTTATCAGCATGATGAATGCCAAACGGCAAAATGAAATCGTATTGCAAAAAAAATGGCTTTTATTTTTAAAAGCGTTATTAGGAATTGGGGTATTAGGAAGCGGTTTTTATTTGTCGATACAATATTATGGGATTTATGTATTGTCTACTGCATTAATATCGGGCATATTGGTGATCATAGGGATCTATTTGATCTTTGGTGGCTTTATACCCTTGATCTTCCAACAATTAGCTAATAATAAACATTTTTTGTATCAGAATAATCGAGCGCTTTGGATCAATGCCATCATCTTTAGGATCAGAAAAAATTATCGCACATATGCTATCGTTAGCGTATTGATGCTTTGCGCTGTTACAGCATTAGGAACAGGGTTTGCTATGAAAAATAAATATGAAAATATTGCCCGTTTTGAAAGTGTATATACGTATCAGATCATGAGTTCTCAAAATGGGTTATATGATGAATTTTCTCAGCTGATCAATGAGGAAAATGAAGTCGTTTATGGCTCGGAAGCAGAGGTTTTGCTCGTAGATGATCATGCGCTATTAAGTTATTCTCAGCTTGAGAAGATTGCAGATGATACCGGACTAGAATTAGCGCTTGCTTGTCCGTGGGATGATGAATATATTCGTCTTGATCGCTTGTTGGTGATGAGCTTTATAAATGATAATGCCATGGAAAGCCAAACGATCTTAGATCAGCAATTATATCGCATGGCTAAAACAACGGTGCCATACCTTGGTTATATGCAAGAAAATATGAGCTTTTTGGTGGTGAATGATGATGTTTATGCATACTATCGACCTCAAGCTCAGCGATTATACTTTTATAATTATCGGATCAGTGATGCAACAAATTTCTTAGCTAGCGTAGATATGCTTCAGCAGCATCCTTCATGTGAAGGATTGGTTAAGATCGATCCTAATAATTTGCAGATCGAATGGCTAAAGCTGACATATAGCATTGCGATCTTCATGTTCATGGTTTTTGTTGTTGCCAGCGGTAGCATCATCTTCATGAAGACCTATAATGATGCGTTTGAAGAAAAAGAACGTTATGATATCTTATATAAGATTGGTATCGATCAAAAACAGATCATTAAAGCTTTAAACAATGAATTAGCGATGACCTTTATCTTACCGCTTTTTACCATGAGCTTCGCTTCTTATTTTTCGATCAAAGCCTTAAGCAATGTCATGTTCATTGATCTAACGATGGTAAATGTCGTTAGCGTCTTGATAATCTATGTCTTCTTTTATCTATGTTATCGTTTGACCGTTATTGTTTATAAGCGCAATGTTAACTTAAAATAAAAAAGCACATTTTGTGCTTTTTTGATTATTCAACGTTATAGCCGGCAGCGCTGATCAATTCTCTAGCTGTTTTCTCATCAGCAGCATTGATCTCAACTTCTTTGCGTTCTAGGTCGATCTTATGTTCGATAGCAGCTAGTGCTTTATCTATGGTCTTTACGCAATGCTGGCACATCATGTCGGTAACTTTAAGCTTCATAAGTTGCTGCCTCCAACGCAATTTTCATCATGTTGGTAAAAGATTGCTCTCTTTCTTGAGCGGTAGTGATCTCAGGAGAAACGAAACTATCAGAAATGGTCAGTAAGCAAGCGGCATTCTTGCCGGTTACCTTTGCGTTATGGAAAAGGGCAAAGCTTTCCATTTCTACGCATTTGCAGCCATGAACATTGACTAGATCATTTACATAATCAGTATTTCCTTCACGATAGAAAACATCAGAGCTATGGATCGTAGCTACGGTCAAAGGAATCTCAACGCGTTTAGCAGCGGCTATGATCTTTGCATTTAGATCAGCAGAAGGATAGGTTTTTGGTTCTTCGTATCCGGATTGTGTTTTAGCAAAGCTGCTTTCGGAAAAAGCGCCATCAGCTAATACGACGTCGAAAATTTTTAATTCAGGACTATACGAACCTGCTGAACCGATACGGATGATATTATCGACATCATATTGGGTAAATAATTCATATGAATAGATGCCGATGCTTGGCATGCCCATACCTGAACCCATGACCGATACTTTCTTGCCGTTATAATACCCGGTATAGCCAAACATATTACGCACATTATTAAATTGTACGGTATCCGTTAAGAATGTTTCCGCAATGAATTTTGCTCGTAAAGGGTCTCCGGGCATCAATACGGTTTTGGCGATATCACCTTTATTAGCGTTGTTGTGTGGTGTAGACATAAATTACCTCCTAAATTCGTTTTAATTATATCATATTCATCTAAATTGATACATACATATGCCGGCTGCAACTGCCACGTTCAAAGATTCAAAATTATGCATCTCGATGATGATATTTTGATCACAGGCCTTCATTATCTCTGTTGATACGCCATTGCCTTCATTGCCAAAAACTAGTGCTAAAGGATAAGCTGGTTTGATGGCTGCTAAAGGGGTGGCGTCTTTCAAACTGGTTGCATAGATCGTAAAACCATGCTGATGCAGGGCATCGATCAAGGGCGGTACGTATCGCCCTTTCCCTTGCGCTGTCCCTTGCGATGCTGCTCGTCACCATGTCAGTCATGGAGTATCTGCAGTCGAGCCGGTTCAGCGCGATCAGGGATGCCTTTTCCTTCGATATGACTCTTTCAGGGGATCATGTTCTGGAGATGAGAAGCCGCTATCCCGATGCAAGCGTGTTCTCCTACGGGGAGACGGAGGCACTAGGGGATGGGAAGGCTTTCCTTGTACGGTACATCGACGCATCGTATGATGGCGCGCTCTCCATTGGGACCGGCACATCCGATGCGCTCCTTGTGCCTTATTCCGTATTCCTCCGTGACAGCGACGGCTTCATGGATCTGACGATGATGGCAGAGGGGGAAAGCGGGAGGATGCTTCCCCGGACAGAGACATACGTGATCTCAGGTGCATTCTATACGCCGCTTGGAAGCGCTGAGGACAGTTCGATGCTTTTTCTTCCTTACTCGATGATGAGGGAAGGAATCCCCATCTATACCGCAATCAAGGGCGTTGACAGCTCTGCGCTTGATGAGCTGAGGATGGAGGGCTATGAGGGCGTTTCATGGAAGGAGAAGGAGGCTGGTCTTTATTCA
>CASGCC010000089.1 GCA_949299585.1 uncultured Bacillota bacterium
TCGTTAAAATAAAGCGGAAAAGCCAAATAACATCCATCCTCTGCCAAAGCTGTCTTTTTGGTTTGAAGCATGCTTTGGATCTGAGCATACCAATAATCATACATGAACATATGATGATCATTAAATTCAAAAGGTTTGAAAGATAGATAAATCAATGATAAACAGCTTATGATCATGATGCTTATCAAAAGTTCGATCATCGTAAAACCTTTGCTATTGAGCATAAGCCTGTCCATCGCTAATATATATCGCTTTATTATTTGAACATTTCGTCTGTTGTTCACTAAGCAAACCAGCATTTACCAAATCAATAATATCTGATGGATATTCATCATATTGTAGCTTATATTCCATGATCGCTGCATCAACAACCTTTGCCAATGCTTGACACCCCTTATCATCAACGATATTTATTACATTTTGGATGTTAGGTATCGTAAGCAAAAACAAAATAGATAAGATGCAAACAACAATGATCATCTCCAACATCGTAAATCCTTTTTTCATCTTGATCACCTCCTATAAATGTGAAATGACACCTAAAGGCATCAATAAGATCTGATAAACAAAAACAAGCATTATTCCCAGCATCACATATGAAAATAACTGCAATCCCATACCTAGCTTTCGGCATCTTTCCTTAACCTTTAATGCATTTACTTCCATATATCCAACTAGCATTTCTTCAATACGTGAAGTATTGATTGCAATGATCATAAATTTATTTAAAGCTTGATCCAAAAAAGCCAAATTCAAAGCTTTTTCCATCATTTCCCCATTTTGAAGCTGCCCATCTATGATCGTTGCAACATATGATATCAAAGGTTTATGTGGCAGATTACATAGTATCGCCATGCTTTGCTTAGTTGATAAACCGTTTTTTTGACAGTGATAAAAAAAGCGAACAAAATCATTGGTAACAAAGTCATGCCAAAATCCTTGCCTTATAAATCGATGAAAAAAAATATAACCTTTAACTTGATTTTTTTCTTGTTTAAAATATAAGATAAACGATAAAACGATGATCAGCATAAATAAAGAAACATTTGCTATCAGCTGCATGATCAAATGCAGATATAATACCGTGTCATCAATTTTAGCAAAGCTCTGCATTATTTCTAGCATTCCTGGAAAAACCCATAGATTAAAAAAATATATGCCTAGAATCGTCGCAACAAGGATAAACAATGGATATGCAAGGCTTTTTATATACATTTTATTTTGCTGATCATCATCTTGTACCATTTCGATCATTAAACCTAAACTAATCGAAAACGGTTCAAAGCGAATCAAAGCAGTAAAATAATCTGCATATTTCTTTTCCAGATAATTAACAAACAAGTCATCGATCATCTCACCCGCCTGCAATCTTTGATCAATTGCTGTAAAGATTTCTGCGTTTTTTTGATTCTTAAGCAATGTCAAACATTCTTTAAAGGAGAAACCAGCTTGTAATAACTTATGGATCGCTAAAAGATCAAAATCGCTCATATGCGATTTGGCATTTGCCTTAACGATTTTTTTTAGATATAGTTTCAATGTCTTCATGATCTTCTGGCAACTGTTCATATTTGAAAAAATAATCTACTTCTTTGGGCGTTAATACTTCATAAATCCCGGTATAGCTATCATATGACTGAATCAACCGCTGATTAAAAACATAGCTCAAGCAATCTTTTAACTGCAAACGTAAAACCCCCAATTCTAACATTCTTTCAATTGCCAGCAAACAATTGGCTGCATGGATGGTCGTAAATACCAAGTGTCCTGTCAAAGCGCAGCGTATGGCCATCTTCGCAGCAAGATCATCTCTAATTTCTCCGATCATGATGATATCGGGATCATGCCTCATCAGCTGTTTTATTCCTTGAGCATAATTAAAATTATTTGCTTCATTGATCTGTAACTGAACATAGTGGTCATCGTATACTTCAATTGGATCTTCCAAAGTATAGATCTTCTTATGTTTGATGTGCTGCAAGATCGTATATAAAGTCGTCGTCTTTCCGCTTGAGGTAGGACCGCTAAAAATGATCAATCCCGTTGATAGCTGACATATCTGATTAAAACAACTGATGATATAACGATCCTTGCATAGATCACCAATCATTAATTTTTCATGATTATTAAGTAGTCTTAGTACCCCACATGATATATCTTGAGAATTCAAACAAGCAAAACGCAAAGCTATTTTTTGATCCTTGAACATGATATTAAAATGTCCAGTTTGCGGTAAGCTACGTAACGCAAGGTCAAGGTTGGCCCGATACATCAGATATCGATAAAATCTATCATCATCAATTTTAGGTTTTACGCTAAAAAGCTGTTTGTTTATCCGCAATTCGATCATGACCTTTTGCTGCTTAAGGGTAAAGTGGATATCTGTTGCATGATTTTCAAGCGCGAGCATTATCAATTCCATCAACCGTTGTTCCATTTGCCTCCTCCTTGCTTAAATATAAGCAGCTTATTTTGACTAACCTAAAAAAAGCTTATGAACTTTTTGGTTCATAAGCTTTTAACGTAAATAATAATTATATGCCAGTTCAGCAGCTAAGGTCGAATCTTCGCCATGTCCGCTGTAAATGATCAAATCAGGGTCAAGTTGTTTGATCAGCTTTAAGCTTTGATGCATCTTAGCATCATTTCCCGAATATAGATCACAGCGCCCAATGCTACCTTTAAAAATGACATCACCAGCAAACATCACATTTTTATAGATAAGCAAGACACTGCCATCCGTATGACCGCTTGCCTTAATAACTTTTAAAGAAAAGTCATTGATCTTTGTTATCGCATATTGATAATTCTTGACATCATGCAAGATCTTGCCGGTATATCCATTCATTTGATTATAAGGACAGTTTTTGATCAACTTTTCATCTTCATGATCGATATAGATATCACAGCCATAGTAATCAGCTAGCTCATCAACAGCCCCGATATGATCGAAATGTCCATGTGTCAAACAAATGCCGTCAACACATAGATCATTGATCTGAGCAATGATCCTATCAGCTTTTTTCCCTGGATCGATGATCAAACAATGTCCGTTTTCAATTAATAAATAGCAATTGGTTTCAAAAAAACCAACAACGATCTTTTTAACTTCCATGACTAAAATTAAAAATAGCCCATTGGCTATTTTTTCTCCTTATGTAATGTTTTTTTGCGGCAAACTGGACAATATTTTTGGATTTCCATTTTTTCTGCATGTTTACGTTTATTTCTAGTACCGATGTAGTTTTCTTCACCACATACTGAACATTTGAAAGTAATATTTTCTCTTGGCATCGTTGCTACCCTCCTTTAAAATTCGCATTAGTAGTATAACATAAGATTAATTCTTTAGCAAAGCATTATTTATGAAAATGCTATTTAAATCATTAAATTGTTGTATAATGATTGTGGTGATGATATGAAAAGAACACAAACAAGAAAAATAATGGTTGGCAATGTACAAATTGGCCAACAAGATCGCTGCGTCCTGCAGTCAATGTGCAATACCAAGACCAAAGACGTTGAAGCAACAGTTGCGCAGATCAAGCGCCTCGAAAAAAATGGTTGTGAAATAGCACGTTTAGCTATCCTAGATGCTCAGGATGCCCAAGCTATCAAACAGATCAAACAACAAACAAATATCCCTTTGGTAGCTGATATCCATTTCAATCATCAGCTTGCCATCATAGCAATTGAAAATGGTATCGACAAGATAAGGATAAATCCTGGAAACATCGGTTCCATGGAAAACGTAAAGCAAGTTGTTGAAGCCTGTAAGATGCATCATGTCCCTATAAGGATCGGCATCAACGCCGGGTCTTTGGAAAAAGATTTGTTAGCTAAATATGGCAAGCCTTGTGCTCAAGCAATGATCGAAAGCGCTAAAAAACATGTCGATATCTTAGAATCCCTTGAGTTCTATGATATATGCCTTTCTTTTAAATCTAGCGATGTACAACTATGTATCGATGCTTATAAATTAGCTAGCGAAACTTTCCCTTACCCTTTACATCTAGGAGTCACAGAAGCTGGAACCTTTATGACAAGCTCGATCAAATCCAGCGCTGCCTTAGGTACTTTGCTTAATGAAGAAATTGGTGATACGATCAGGATCAGTGTTTCTAGTGAGCCGGAAGATGAACTTATCATTGGCAAACAATTATTAAAATGTTTCGATCTGATCAAGAATGTTCCTAATTTGATTTCCTGTCCGACCTGTGGCCGCATCCAATATGATATGCTACCTGTCGTCAAAGAGATTGAAGCTTTCTTAAATACCATCAGCGCCGATATAACCGTTGCCATCATGGGTTGTCCTGTAAATGGTCCTCAAGAAGCTTCTCGAGCTGATATTGGTATTGCCGGTGGCAAAGATCAAGGGTTGCTGTTCAAAAAAGGCAAACTGATCAAGACCGTTCCTCAAGATCAGCTAGTAAAGACCTTAAAAGAGGAAATCTTAGCGATGATCGCATAAAATAAGCCTTAAGCTATTTTTGCTTAAGGCTTATTTTTGTTTCATTTGATTCTTTTCAATCTGTCGTTTTTTGAACATTTCTTTACGCTGTGCCTTGATCTGAGCACGAATATAGTCTCTTCTTTCCTGACGCTTGATCTTTTCTATTTCCATCTTGCGTTTTTTCTTATAGCCTGGTTTTACTTTTTCATTTTTACGACGCAGTTTCATGGCAATTTCTTTTTCATGTTGGTCGTTAGCCCTAAATGGTTTAGAACCATATGGTTTAAGATTACGCCATTTGCCATCTTTACAATCGCGATGAACAAATTTTATACCATTTTTTGCTAATAACTTAATGTTATGATCATCATCTTCATGATAAAGCAAGAAGCAAGTTCCATCTTTACCAGCTCTTCCGGTCCTTCCTGCGCGATGAATATAAAAATCCAGCTCATTAGGTAAGCCACAGCTAATGACATGCGTTATCCCTTCGATATCGATACCTCTTGCCGCAATATCTGTTGCCACAACATAAGACTCTTCCAGATTAGTAAGTTGACGCATCGCTTGTTTTCTTTCCCTTGCTTGCAAACCACCATGGATCTCAACTACTTTTTGTTTATTGTTGCGTAAGGTCTGGGCAATATTAGCTGCCTCTTCGCGGGTATTAGCAAAGATCAAACAAACATAAGGCATGAAGCCTGGTAAGATATCCAATACTTTTTCAGCATAGCTTTTATGCTTGCATGGTATAAGCACATGCTCGATACGTGGATTGAATTTTTTGTCTTCCTTGATCTGAACCGTTTGCGGATTTGCCATATATTTTTTTAGCATCGGTATTATCAATATTATCAAGATTAACAAATCCTATAACATTTACTAAATTACCATCACCTTTATCACCAATTTTTCCTATAAACTCCTTAGAAATATTTTTTTGCTTTGTATTAAGAACATCTAGTATTCTTTTAGAGTTGGATAATAAATTAAACCTATTCTTAGCAAAATCATAAAAACCTGTTTCTTTAGGAACTTCAGGTGACCCATCAGACTCTGAAGCATAAGCATCTATTTTTTCAATAGTATTATCTACTAAATAGTTTGATTTTTGAATAAACCATTCATTTAAACAATAATTATAACTATCTTCCTCTAAAGAATTTAATTCTTTTATAAAATCATCATATTTTTCAGGATTTGCTTTATATATCTCAAAATTACGAAAGTCCTTAATAAAAGTTATTACTTTATTATAATCATTATAAGTAGCCTTAACTTTGTCTTCATCATAAGAAAAAGTTTTGGACTGAGATATAATTTTCAATTTTTTTCTATTTTTGTTTGTAGAAAGGTTTTCAATATAATTTTTGTAGCTTTCTAATTTGACAGGGAGTTTATCTGAAAATGTATTAATTTTTTCAATACACTCTTCATAGCTATCTAAACCAAAATCATCACATGAATAGTCTTTGGGAGATGGCTTTGTAAGATTTTCAAACCAATTTGTTTTATCTCCACCTTTATAGACTATAGGTATAATTCCTTTTTCATTTCTATAGTATTCATTTAATGAGTCTATTATTTCAGATTTACCACTTCCTTTATCTCCAAATATTATATTCACGTCATTATAAACATCAATTGGAAAAGGAAATTCTTTTCTACTATTCTTACCATACACAGTTATCGTTTCATGATAATTTTTTTCAATTAGATCCTTAACAAATACTACATCCTTATCTAACAACTTCAAAAAATTGTCATATCCTTTAATTTCATATTTCAAATCTGCAAAAGTACATTCTTCATAATTGTTCCAATCCTTAACATCTGATCCTATTACACTTTTATATCCATTAGCATTTAATACCCCTAGTGATTTAGTATCCGATGGCTCATGCAAAACTCTCTTTTTAGAGTATGAATTAGAAAGTAATAATTCAAAATCATCTTCACTTAACTGATGATCTTTAAAAAAGTGAGGAATATAAATTACTTCTAAAGAATTAAACATCTTACATAATTCAGTCACAGTAATACAATAATCATTAGCGTTTTTATTATTAATATATCCTTTGGTAATTTCATTAAATTCTTCTACTTTATTTGGATTCACAATTACTAATAC
>CASGCC010000090.1 GCA_949299585.1 uncultured Bacillota bacterium
CTGATCTCAATAGCTCTATCACCTCTAAAGTTATATAAGATAACGCTGTCGCCATCTTCGATCGTTCCAACAGCTTTACCATCTTTAGCAATAACAAAGCCTGGAAGGTCTTGGTCTGAGCAGCCCAATTCCTGACGATAAGTTTCGATAGCTTCTTTACAAGAAGCAAACTGACGGCCTTCTCCTAATACGTGGATATGCCAGCCTTCTTCTACCATCTTCCAGTTAGCTTCATATCTATCCATCGTAATGACCATACGTCCGCCACCGCTAGCGATCATGCAGTCAAAGTTATCATCACGTAATTCATCAAGAACAGCTTCTAATTGATCGACATAGATCAAAGCACTAGTTTCTGGTACGTCACGACCATCTAACAAAGCATGTACGCGCACGCGCTTGATGCCTTCAGCCTTAGCTTGCTTCAACATTGCGATCAAATGATTGATATGTGAATGAACGTTACCATCTGATAACAAACCTAAGAAATGTAAGGTATGATCTTTTGCATGGGCAACCGCACCTTTCCAAGCTTCTGATTCATAGATAGCACCAGTTTCGATGCTTTCATTAACTAATTTTGCTCCTTGGCTGTAAATTTGTCCGCAACCTAAAGCGTTATGCCCTACTTCTGAGTTACCCATATCGCCATCGCTTGGCAATCCAACTGCAACCCCATGAGCCTTGATCGTTGTATTTGGACAATGGCTCATCAAATAATCTAATTGTGGTTTATATGCATGCATGACCGCATTACCGTTGTCTTTTTCAGTAACGCCGATTCCATCCATAACCACTAAAACAACAGGTCTTTGTTCCATATTATAAAATCTCCTTTTTCCTAATTTAGTATACCATACTTTCGTTGGTTTGTTATTATTTTCGCATCTAGCTTGCGTTAAATTGACACTAAGTATCATTACCGTTAAAATTAATTAAAAGAGGTACTTCTTATGAAAAAGATCTTATATACAGCAACGGTATTGAGCCATTTACAACTTTTTCATCAGCCCTTCATGCGCCTGATGAAACAACATGGTTATCAGATCGATGCTGCCAGTGATACCACGCCATTTGCTAATAAAGAATTAGCTTGTGATAATTCCTTTGATGTTTGCTTTCCTCGTAATCCTTTTTCTTTAAAAACTTTCAAGGCATATAAACAAATAAAAAAGATCATCGAAGAAAACGATTATGATATCATCCACTGCAATTCACCTACGGCTGGCATCTTGACAAGACTAGCTGCTCGCCATTCTAAAGCAAAGGTCATCTATATGGCTCATGGCTTTCATTTCTTTAAAGGCGCTCCTTTATTAAATTGGTTATTATTCTATCCTGCCGAAAGATGGACATCACGCTATACCGATATCCTCATTACCATCAATAACGAAGATTATCAGCTAGCAAAAAGGCATTTCAAGGCTAAACAAATAATCTTGCTTCCTGGCGTTGGTCTAGATACTTCTAAATTTATCAACGAAGATCGTTCATACGAAAATACCAAATTGCACCTATTATCCGTCGGTGAATTAAACAAAAATAAAAATCATGAAATAGTTATCAAAGCACTAGCCCAATGTCCTAAAAACATTCATTATCATATATGCGGTCAAGGACCATTAAAAGATAAATTAGAAAAACTAGCTAATGATCTTAAGATCAATTTGCATCTAGAAGACTATCAGGCTCATGTCAAACCATTTCTTGACCAAGCCGATATCTTTGTTTTTCCTTCTTTAAGAGAAGGGCTTCCTAAATCAGTCATGGAAGCAATGGCAAATGGTTTGCCTTGCATCGTTTCCGATGTGCGCGGTAATCATGATCTTATCGATTATCAAGGCGGATATGTCATTCCAAACGATCCACGCGAGTACACCGCTGCGATCAAATCCTTAGCCAATTCAGCTACTTTACGCCAAAAGCAAGGCGAACACAACAAAGAAGCCGTTAAAAAATATGATATAAAAAATATCCTACCATTGATGGAGGATATCTATTTGCATAAATAAAGCATAAAGAAAACATCATTGCCCCAATTTTGGCAATGATGTTTTTTTACTTGTCGCTGGAAGGCAAATAATAAATATTTTCTCCTTCTTTGGTTAGCATATAATTGCTACGAGCATAGCTTTGCACATAATCAGGATCTTCTAGTTTATCTCTTTGACTTACCAGATATGTATTTTCATCTGTAACTTCCTGTAATTTCTGTTCAGCTTGAGCTACGCTCTCTTTTAATTGCGCAGTTGTATAAATTTCTTTGACCGAAAGATAAATCAAATAGCAAGAAATACCGATCAAGGTCAAGCAGAACAGTTTTACTACTGGTGTTAATTTTTTCTTTTTTTTCTTAATTACTTTCTTTTGCTGTGTCAATTTTCATCACCTATACATATTATATACTAATTTTTGTTTTACAGCAAAAGATAACAAAAGGGCACTTGATGCCCTTTTGCTTGTTATCGATCTAAATATTGGTTTAATGAGCAGCGTTAGCGGCGATACGACCAGAAACGATGATCTCAACGATTGCGTTACCACCCAAACGGTTACCGCCATGGATACCGCCAGTAACTTCACCAGCAGCATATAAACCTTCGATCACATTGCCATCTTCATCTAGAACATGACGATCTAAGTCAACCAATAATCCACCCATGGTATGGTGCGTACTTGGAGCCATATAACGGATCTTCAATGTTCCGATTTCATAAGTGTCAACATTGTATGTACCATCTTCATTTTGTTCAACATTACCAATGGTTCCTTTGTAACTTGATTTTGGTATATCTAAGCTATCTGTTTCACCCATTACATACATATCATAATCTGTGATGGTCTTTTCTAATACTTCTTTATCGATGCCTAATAATTCTGCAGCACCTTCAAGATCGCGATAATATACTTTATTTTCAACATCTGCCGTTTGATCAACAGCGCTGTTTTGTCCACCATATGCTGTTGTACCACCATTGCTGATTTCAATATAAGTACCTTTTTTGCCTAATTTTTCAATGCCGTTTTCAAATGCAGCTTCACTTAATACATCACGTTCGCTCATTTCATCAACATAACGTAAGCCCGTTGTAGGATTGATGAAAATTACATTATCACCTGAACCAAATGCTAAGTTTCCAGTATCAAGCCATCCTAATGGCATTAATTGGGTCCATTCTTCACCAGTTGTTGCAGCATTCAAAGCTGTAGCCATTTCAATACCGCTTCCTTGCAATGAGTTACGGTTAGTAGTACCAATCTGATCAGTTAGATATTCACTATCCCAGTAATCATTAGTATCAATTACCATGTTGATATTAGCTGCGTAACCACCAGTAGCCAAGATGACTCCCTTGTTAGCTGTTAATTCAACTTCTGTTCCATCATATCTTGTTGCTTTGACACCAACGACACGTCCAGTATCATCTGTAATCAATTCATTTGCTGTAGTACGAAGCATGATTTCATTAGCGTCATTTGCACTTAATAAGGTATTTTCTGTCGTTACGAAATATACGCCCCAGTTGCCAGCATAAGTTTCACCATCAACAGTTGCTTCGATAGGTGAATTTTCTCTTTGCCATAAGCAACCGATCAAGGTTGGTTGGCTAGCATCATCGAACTTAGCGCCTTGAGCCACTAACCATTCTTTGATTCCTTGACCTTCATCAACCATTTGCTGTACTAATTCATAATCGCTATATACCCAATCGGTCTTTTCAGCATTTGGACGCAAACCGCCATAATATGTTTGGAATACATGCAATTCTTTTGTTGAGAATAATGTTAATTCAGTTTCTTGTTTGCCAGCTGCTAATTGTGCATCAGCCCAATCAAGATAAGCATTGATCTGCTTCTTCAATGTTTGTAAAGTTGGCAGATATTCCTGATGAACACCACGTTGGCTTAAAGTAACGATTTCGCCAGCAGTAAATGGATGATCTTCATCGATCGTACCATCAAAGTCTTCTTCGCTCCATTCAGCGATCGTACGTAAAGTATCTAAAGTACCAGCGTTTGCCAATACCTTATCATATGTCATTCCATTATATTCGCCAGTAGTTGCATCTGGATCTGCTTCATCCCATACCAAGTATGGCATTACTGATTGATAAGCACCGCCAGATACCAAAGTATTACCACCGATTTCTGCATTTTGCTCAACAACGATAACGGTATCACCATTTTGCGCAGCTTGAGCAGCAGCGGTCATACCAGCTCCACCAGCTCCAACAACGATGATATCAGCTGTCTTTGTAATCTTTTCTTCTGCTTGATGTTCAACAGTATTAGCTTTGAAAGCATCCATATTGGTTGCTTCAGCTTGCGTTGCTGCATCATTTAATGCATCCTTGATCGCGCGGCTCGTAAATGTTGCGCCACTTACCATATCGATACCAGAACCATTGGCAGCGATAGCATCTGCTATCATGATATCGAATGCCGGCGTACCAACATGTTCAGTTTCAGTAGATGTATTGATCTGAATATCTGTAATTGCATCTTCACTGAACGTAACATCCAAGCTAACCGGACCATTATAACCTTGAGCTGTACCTGTATAAGTTCCTGCGGTATAAGCTAATTCAGCATCTGAGGTTGATCCACCTTTAGCTGCTTCAATTGCTGCTTTAGCAGCTTCGATAACACCATTAGATGTTAAGGTTGCACCTGAAACAACATCGATTTCCGCACTTTGTGCTTCAAGAATAGCATTGCCCAAATTTTCTAATTGAACTCCACCAATATTTGCGGTTTCACTATCACCAGTTACAGTTACTTCGGTAATAGAATTTTCATCAGTTGTGATCGTAACTGTTACGGTTCCGCCAAATCCTTGGCCTTCGCCTGTATAGGTTCCAGGTGTGTAAGTGCCAGCTTCTTTGCTAGAGCATGCTGACATGACCAGCAACAAGCTAGCTACGATAATTTTTGATAATTTCTTCATATTTTCCCCCTTTACGCATATATTCTAGTCCTTTGTTAATGTTTTATCAACATAAGAATATTCTAGAATATTGTGGAAAAATAAAACAGAGATCTTACATCTTAGCCTCTTCTTTATTTTCTTTAAATCCTTCGCTGACGATCTCATATAGATCCTTAGCAGCATCTTTGCGTACGAAATCAGCTACATCTAATACTCTTACGGTCAAGACCCTTTGGCCATATGTTATGGTAATCAGATCATTGACCTTTACATCATATGAAGGTTTTACGATCCTACCATTGACTTCGATCCTCTGATGCAAAGCCAGCTCTTTAGACACGGTTCTTCTTTTTAAGATCCGTGATACTTTTAAAAATTTATCTAAACGCATTATTTTAAAGCCTCCCTGCTTTGTTCGATCACTTTGATGATCATTGGTAATGGATCTTTTACCTTTGGCAAGGTAACGATGATCCTTTGATTGACATAACGTAATTTAACATCTTTAGAAATAGCGCTACAAATACTGAATAATTTAACGCCATCCACATGATCGCTAAATTCCTTAGAAAAAGTTATTTCGCTTTGTCCTTTGATATCGCGATATTTTTCAACATTTGGCTCTAACAACAATAAAGCCAAACGCTTTTTATCAAATAAGCTTACAAAAGCTTCTGGTAAACGACCATATTCATCAATGATCTTGGTGCGATATTCATTCAATTCCTGCAATGTATTGATCTTATCGATTTGTTGATACATGCTGATCTTATCATAGTCATCTTCAACGAAGCTTTTAGGAATATAACCTTCGACATTGATATTTGGTGAGACGATTTCTTCTTTGACTGGTGCTTCTATGCCTTTTTGTTTGTTGATGGCTTCTTGCAACATCTCGATATACATATCGATACCTACCGTATCGATAAAACCTGATTGCTTTGGCCCTAAAAGATCACCTGCTCCGCGAATGGTAAGATCCCGCATAGCAATTTTATAACCACTGCCCAATTGCGCAAATTCTTTGATAGCCTTTAAACGTTTGCTAGCAATTTCGCTCAATTGGCGTTTAGGCGGGATCATTAAATAAGCATAGGCAATAGCTTCGCTACGTCCTACTCGCCCCTTGATCTGATACAATTGCGATAAGCCAAAGTTTTGTGCTCCATCCACGATCATCGTATTAGCATTAGGGATATCAATGCCGGTTTCTACGATCGTCGTACATACCAAAACATCAACTTCCCTTTCAACAAAGCTATTCATGACATCTTCGATCTCTTCTCGTGACATCTTGCCATGAGCAACCTTGACCCTGACGCCATCTACCAATGCTTGTAGCTTGCGAGCTACATTATAGATCTGTTCCACATTATTATATAGGTAGAAAACCTGGCCATTGCGAGCCAATTCTTTTTCGATCGCATTTTTGATCAAACCATCATTTTTTTCTACTACATAGGTTTGCACGGTATGCCGATTGCTTGGCGGCGTTTCTAGTTGTGATAGCTGCCTTATGCCTACCAAAGACATCTGCAAGCTACGTGGGATCGGTGTAGCCGATAAAGACAAGACATCAACCCCTACCTTCAATTCTTTGATCTTTTCTTCTTTTTTCTT
>CASGCC010000091.1 GCA_949299585.1 uncultured Bacillota bacterium
AATGATGTTTTGATACCTTATCCTTTGACAACATTAACTTGTTTGTTCCATATCTTGTTCGATGTAACATTTTATCGCGCATTGGGCACAACCTTATTTCATGTGTTTTCCGCATGTATTATCAGCTTGCTGCTTGCAATGATCATAGGTATCGGCGGTTATCGCTTTAAAAGCATTCGCTATTTTTTCGAACCTTTAAATAAGATCATAAAAACTATTCCCAATATCAGCTATATCATCATTATCTTGATATGGTTTGGTTCGAATAAAAGCGTAAGTATCATTTGCTTCTTGATCATTTTTCCAATGATCTATGCAAATATCGTTTATTCTTTAGAAAACATGGACACAAAATACCATGATGTAGAATTGATCTATCATGAAAGTTTTATCAATACATTACGCTTTCATCTTCTTCCATATTTATATCCTTTGGTCTTAAGTAATTTGAAGACGTGTGTATCCTTGGGATTTAAAGTTGGGGTCATGGCAGAGATCTTAGGACAAACTGCACAAGGCATTGGCCGCTTATTGCAGCTTGCTAAGCTTGATTTAGATATGACTGCTATTTTTGCTTATACGATAATAATCATTTTGATTTGTATATCGATCGATTTAACATTTGATATTTTCATTCATTTTTATCAGAAGAGGAGGTAAATAAAAATGGAGAAACTGAATATAGAATCGCGCCGTAAAATTGATGCGATCGTCTTAAGACATAAAGATAAGATGGGTCCGGTCAAACTAATGCTTCATGATGTTCAAAGCGAGCTAGGCTATATTCCTTTTGAAGCAATGGAAAAGATTGCAGAAGCTTGTAATGTTAGTGTCGCTGAGGTATATGGAGTAGTAACTTTCTATACCCAATTTACGACGGAACCAAAAGGCAAATGTGTCATCAATGTTTGTATGGGTACAGCTTGTTATGTCAAAGGTGCTCAAGAATTGATAAATCATATCATGGATCTTACACATGCGCCGATCAACGGAACTAGTGATGATGGTTTATTTTCTTTAGATGCAACACGATGTTTGGGAGCTTGTGGTTTAGCACCAGTAGTAATTATTGATGATAAGGTATATGGTAATGCTAATGAATCTAATGTAGTAGAAGATATCATTACCAAGATCATCCAGTCAGAAAGAAGACATTGATATGTTAGCAAAAGATATCATCAAGATCCTGGAAGCTGAGCCGATAACCATAAATACCAAACAATTTTTAGAAAAAGATTATCAATTTTGTTTTGCAACTGATCTTATGAGCGATGCTCTAGCAATGATATCAAATGATGATGGATCAACGGTCTTATTAACAGGATGTTGCAATATACAATCGCTTAGAACTGCAGAAATGCTGGATTTAGAATTAATTGTTTATGTTAGAGGCAAGATGCTAGATATCGACAATTTGGACATGACAAAAGAAATGAGATGTAATATCTATACGACGCATTATACGATGTTTGATGCATGCGGAAGACTTTATACACAAGGATTAAAGGGCGTAAATGTTGAATAAATGCTTTGAAGTTGTCAATCAAGATTATCATAATATGGGTAAGGTAAGCAGTCAGATCAAAAAGATGCTTTTACAAATTGGCTTTGACGCTAAGATCTTACGAAGGATAGCGGTGGCCAGTTATGAAGCAGAGATAAATATGGTTATTCATGCATATGGGGGTAACATTTTTATGAATGTTGATGATGATGGCTTGATTACCTTGGTATTTCATGATTTAGGACCAGGGATTCCTGATTTAGAAAAAGCTATGACCCCTGGCTGGTCAACTGCTGATGAAAAAGCCAGAAATCTCGGCTTTGGAGCCGGGATGGGACTAGTAAATATAAAAAGGGTGTCTGATACCTTTGATATAAAAACTAGTCCAGCTGGAACGATCTTGACCTTGACATTTAAAGGGTACTGATATGAGCGTTATAACCTATACTTTAAGCAAGTGTTCCAAATGCATGCGCTGTGTTCAATCATGTCCAACTACAGCCATCAGGATGCAAAATAACCGCATCGTGATCGATAAAAAAAATTGTATCAATTGTTTTAAATGTATCAATGCTTGTCATCATAAAGGTATAACAGCAAAGGGCAGTACCTTAGATGATATTAGCAGCTATAATTATACTGTTTGCTTGGTTCCTAGCGCTTTATCATGTCACTTGGAATCCAAACAAAAAGTTAACGAACTGTTTGACGCTTTGAGGCAGCTAGGCTTTGATGAAATCGTTGATCTTAGTCCTGTTGAGGCTGCGGTTTATGATAAAGCGCAAAAATATCCAAAGGATGAAATGTATCTAAGTTCATTTTGCCCATTGGTCAATAATTTAGTTAAGATCAAATTTCCGGTCTTAGCAGATAAATTGTTGCCGCTTAACTATCCTAGCGAAATTATGGCAAAAATGATCAAAGAGCAGCATCCTAATAAGCAAATAGGAATATTTAATCTTTGTGAGTGTGCCGCAAAATTAGCTCTTGCTAAATTTCCATATCAAAATTTACAATATGAAGTTGATCATGCTCTTAGCATCGTTGATATCTTTCCAAGAATCAAAACTCTGATGTCAAATGGAAATAAATTAATTGAACTTAGCAAGGAAGGCTTGATTACTACTTCGCCATTGACCATAAAAAAAGATCCAAAGATCCTCGTAGCTGATGGATTTGATAGCATCTTGAATATCCTTGAGATGGCTGAATTTGGATTGCTCGAAGATTTTGAGCTTATAAGATTATATCCATGCTATGGTGGATGTCTAGGTGGTCATTTGATGTGGGGAAATGCTTATACTGCAACAAGAAATATTGATGAAATTGCATCAACAAATGTCATAGCCGACATCAACGAACAATATTTCATCAAGCCCGTTTTTGAAGACATCGATATAGATCATCGCAGTATTCAAGAAAAACTAAAATATTTTAATGCTGTTAACCTGCAGCTAGAAAAATTACCGGGCTATGATTGTACAGCATGCGGTTTACCAACCTGTCGCTTCATGGCCGAAGAAATTGTTAATGGTCATAAGACCCTAAAAGATTGTCAGATATTAAAAACAAAAGAAGGTGAAATATGAAAGTACAGAACCTGAAAAAAATATCAGCTTTTAACTTTATCAATCTAGCTGATGAAAAAAAAGATGTAAGCGGAGTATTCATTGGTGATTTATTAAGTTGGGTCATGGCCAATGGAGATGAAGGACAGATCTGGATTACGGTCCAGGCCCATTTAAATGTCGTAGCTGTAAGTTTATTAAAAGAATTTAGCTGCCTATTAATTTGTGATGGGGCCCAATGTGATGAAGATTTTGTCTTAAAATGTCAACAAGAAGAGGTTAATCTTATTCAAACTTCATTAAATGCTTATGAGTGTGCCAAAGCATTAGCTGGTTTAGGCTTATGATGTTTTATGATCTGCATATCCATTCATGCCTTTCACCATGTGCCGATGATGATATGACGCCAAATAATATCGTTAATATGGCAATGATAAAAGGACTAGATGTCATTGCCATATGCGATCATAATTCAACCTTGCAATTATCTGCCTTTGCAAAATTAAGGACAAATATGAATATCATTTATGGTATTGAAGTAGAAACTATTGAAGAGGTACATGTCTTAGGTTTATTTAGATCATTGAAAGATGCCCAAGAATTTGATATATGGCTTGAACCAAATAAGCTAAAAACCGCTAATGATCCTAATTATTTTGGTCATCAGCTAATAATGGATGAAAATGATCAAGTTATCAACGAATATAAAGATCTTTTGATAACTAGCACATTTATCGATATTGATACATGCATCGATAGGATCCATGAATACCATGGAGCTGCAGTTTTAGCTCACGTATTAGATAGAAAAAATAGTATCATCAATCAGCTTGGTTTTATACCACCTGACATCAAAGCTGATGCTTTTGAAGTTAAAAATGTTGAACAGATATCTTATCTAAAAAAAGCATATTCATATTTAAGCAATAAAATTTTTATTATCAATTCCGATGCTCATCGATTGATAGACATCAATGAAAGGGAAAATGCTTTTGATGATATAACATTTCAAAAGCTATGGTCAAAATGATGCAAGATCTAGCAATGTACATCATCGAAATATTAATGAACAGCATACATGCAAACAGCAATAATATCATTTGTCATATCGAGATCAAAACAAATATGAACCAGCTGCTGATCATCATTGAAGATGATGGCAAAGGCATGAATGATGAATTATTAGCTAATGTTACTAATCCTTTTACAACAACCAGAAAAACTCGAAAGATCGGTTTAGGAGTAGCTTTCTTACAACATTTATGTGATCAATGTCAAGGAGAACTGACGATCAAAAGCAAAGAAAGCATTGGAACGATCACCGTGGTAAAATTGCCATATGATCATTGGGATATTCCACCATTAGGCAACATTGGACAAATGATGATGTTTTGTATCCAGGCAAATGCCGATATCGATTTTATCTTACAATATATCAAGGATGAACATACGTTCTTCTTTGATACCAAGCTAATCAAACAGGAACTAGGTGAGGTCAACATCGATGAACCTGATATCCTATTGTGGATCAAGGAATATATAAATCAAGGTATAAAAGGAGAGAATCTATGAAAAGCTTAGAAGATTTGAAAAAAATGCGAGAAAAAGCATTAAAAAAAGTTGAAATGCGTGATATTAATAAAAAATATCGTGTTGTCGTAGGTATGGCTACTTGCGGAATAGCTGCCGGTGCTAGACCAGTGTTAAACAAGCTGATCGAAGAGCTAGGTAATAATGATTACCCTTGCATCGTAACCCAGACAGGTTGCATTGGTTTATGTGCTTATGAACCAATCGTTGAAGTTTTTAATCAAGAAGATCAAACTAAAACTACTTATGTTCATGTAACGCCTGATAAAGCAGTGAGCATATTGCAAAATCATATATTAAAAGATCGAATCTTAACAGAATTTACTATTGATAGCTATCAAAAATAGGAGACATTTATGGAAAGAATAAACGTATTAATTTGTGCTGGTACGGGATGTACCAGCAGTAATTCAGCTTTATTGGTCCAAAAGTTTAACGAACTTTTGCCTCAATATGGTTTAGAAGAAGAAGTAAAAGTAATTAAGACCGGATGTTTTGGTTTATGTCAAAAAGGTCCGATCGTTGCAATTTATCCAGATAAAGTTTTCTATAATCATGTTAAGGTTGAAGATGTTGAAGTTATAATTTCTGAACATTTGTATAAAGGACGTGTTGTTAAACGTTTAGAACTGAGCGAAATTGATGAAGCAACTAAAGAACAGATCTTAGATATCGATAAGATCAAATTCTATGCTAAACAAAAAAGAATTGCTTTACGTAATTGTGGTGTCATAAATCCTGAAGATATCATGGAATATATTGCTAAAGATGGATATATGGCTTTAGGAAAAGTTATTAGTGAGATGACACCGCAAGAAGTAATAGATGAAATAAAAGCTTCTGGATTACGTGGTCGAGGCGGCGGTGGTTTTCCAACAGGCGTTAAATGGCAATTTGCTGCCAATCAGCCAAAAGGCCAAAAATATGTGATTTGTAATGCTGATGAAGGCGATCCTGGAGCATTCATGGATAGATCGATCCTTGAAGGGGATCCGCATAGTGTAATCGAAGCCATGGCCATTGCGGGGTATGCGATTGGGGCAGATCATGGATATATCTATATTCGAGCTGAATATCCTATTGCTGTGCAACGGTTGAAGATAGCTATCAAGCAAGCTGAAGAATATGGTTTGCTAGGTAAAAATATCTTAGGTACAGATTTTAGCTTTGAGCTAGAAATTCGTTTAGGGGCTGGCGCTTTCGTATGTGGCGAAGAAACAGCGTTGATCATGTCTATCGAAGGAAAACGAGGAATGCCAGTACCAAAACCGCCATTTCCTGCTGTTAGTGGCGTATGGGGAAAACCAACGATCATCAACAACGTAGAAACCTTTGCTAATGTGGCGCAAATCATCTTAAATGGTGCAAGCTGGTTTGCAAATATCGGTACGGAAAGATCCAAAGGAACAAAAGTGTTCGCTTTAGGTGGCAAGATCAGCAATACCGGACTTGTTGAAATTCCAATGGGAACTACCCTTAGAGAAATTATTTATGAAATCGGCGGTGGCTGTCCTAATAATAAGAATTTTAAAGCCGTTCAAACAGGTGGACCAAGTGGCGGATGTCTGACCGAAGATCAGCTAGATACCCCAATAGACTTTGATAATCTGGTCGAATTAGGTAGCATGATGGGATCTGGTGGTATGATCGTTTTAGATGAAGATAATTGTATGGTGGATGTTGCCCGTTTCTATCTTGATTTTATCGTAGAAGAAAGCTGCGGTAAGTGTACTCCATGTCGGGTAGGAACTAAAAGATTATTAGAAATGTTGATCAAGATAACTAAAGGTGAAGGCGGCTTAGAAATCTTGGATGAGATGGAAAA
>CASGCC010000092.1 GCA_949299585.1 uncultured Bacillota bacterium
TACGCGGAAAACCTTGATTTTAAGCCATTTTCGCAAGGTTTTATAAACACTTGCGCGGGCTTATAAGAAGATTTCCGTCTATCAAATCAATAAAAAATATATATTTGGAGAAAATTATGATCTTGAATATTATCTTTCCTATTTTTATGCTATGGCTATTTCCCTCGACATGGATTTTCATCATTATCGCTAACTTTATTATAGATTTTGCAGTAGTTTATTTTACATGTCGATATTTGCATATAAAAAAAATCAAACACTTGTTAAAAAAAAGTTTCATCATCACATATCTGAGCGGCTTCGTTGCTGATTTTATTGGCAACTTAATTCTCATCTTTTTACCAGAAATTGTGTATTTATTTAATAATAACTTAGCAAGTTCCCTTAGTTATGCGATATTCTGGAATCCATATAGTAATTTACTAGGTTTTCTTGCTATTTTACTAGTTGTAATCTTATGTTCGTTTATCATTTGGGCATTAAATTATTATATAGCATTTAAATCTTCAGGCATTTCTTTAGATGAAAGATTCAAGCTTTCTTTATCGCTTGCAATCTTCACTGCACCATACCTATTCTTATTACCATCTTATTTAATTTATTGAATCACTTAGATAAGGCAATACAGATGAACTTCCATTTAGCATTGCTTCCTGCTGACTATAACTTTCACTAGATGCTAATAATTTAACCGTTCCTATTTTCTCTGCTTTAGCTAGAAATTCAACGCTCTTTTCATCTATTGCTAGTATTATGACACTAGGAATCTTTGTAGATTTAGGATGGGTGATATTATACCCTTTGCTATCATGAATACTTAAAACTCGAGCATTAGAAATCAATTTATCTACTACTGGAATATTATTATTGCCATTTAAAGTAACATAAACATCGACCCTTTGATCTTCAACGATCGTGTTTCCTGCTAGATCAATAATGCTAGCAGCCAATGAGTAAGCCATTTGTCCTTCTAATAATTTGGTACTTGGATAATCTGATAACTCTTCTTGCTGCTTTAACATTGATTTATAAAACAGTGATCCTTTGGGTATCATCCCTTGGATATCAGTATATTTTCCAATAATATCTGTTTTTTTATCAAATGCATTGTCTTGCAAATATATATTTGGTATCTTTACTACTTGTATATCCTCTTCCTCAATGCAAGATCTGGGCAATATATCATGAGAAGCTACATACGTTTCAACCATATCAAGTTTTTGATTGGTTATAATATTAACTAATATGATATCTGCTAACGCTAATATTGAAGCAACCAAAAGGATCATTACCCATTTTATCATCATTACTTTCACTATCATCACCAATTATAATTAATCCAATATACACTCATAACCTAAAAAAGAAGCTGGATTATCCAGCTTCTTAGTGTGTAGATAAGTATTCTTTAATTGCTTCTTTTTGTTGAGGGCTAGAAGGTTTACAGTTAGTAACCTCAGCCTCTTTATTAACTAATGCCTCAGCAAGTCCTGAGCATCCAGGATATCCACAGCCACCGCAATTATAACCAGGCAGCATTTTTGTAACATCATCAACTCTTGTATCTGGAGCTACATAGAAAACCTTATCACTGAATCCAAGAATAAGGCCCATTAATGCCCCTACAACCAACATCATCAGTATTGCATTAATCATTTTTTGTCTCCTTTATATTATGCGAAGGATGCATATCACATGATGTAATCTTACAACCATCACATTCTGCTTTTAAATTTTCACATCCTTTAGGCATAGGGGTTTTATGATTCATATAATATAAAACAGCATAAATGCCACCTAAACATATGCCAAAAAGAATTGCGTATATTACTTGCATCTTATACCAATCCAGCAAATGCAGTAAATGCCAAAGCCATTGTTGCCGCACAGATCAAAGCTATTGGGTTCCCTTTGAAACATTCAGGAATATCTGCAGCTTCTAATCTTTCTCTAACAGCAGCAAAAATAACTAGTACCATCAAAAATCCTGTAGGCACGGCAATAGAATTGATAATGGTCTCTGCTAAAGTATATGATGAAGAAATATTTTGCTGTGCAACATATAAAACTGTACAGTTTGTGGTAATTAATGGTAAATAAACACCTAATGCTTTATAAAGAGCAGGTGAATATTTTTTTATTACCATTTCCACAAATTGAACAAATGATGCAATTACCAAAATGAAGGTAATTAGCTGCATATATTCTAAACCTAATGGTACCAACACTAAATAATATAAAGCATAAGAAATTAGTGATGCGCCAAAAATAACAAAGATAACTGCTGCTCCCATACCAACAGCTGAGCTCATTTTCTTTGATACGCCCAAGAATGGACACATACCTAAGAACTTGGTTAATACGATATTATTGATAAGAACTGCAGCAATAAACATTGAAACTAATTCCATTATTTGCTAGCCTCCTTTTTTTTCTTACTATTGACATATGCTGTCAATGCTGCTGCGCAGCATGCAAAGGTCAAAAATGCTCCCGTAGGATCTTTAAACATAGAAATGATATAGGCTTCTGGGATAATTTTAAAGCTAAAAATAGTTGCATCCGTAAAAGGATTAGCTAAACTTAAGATTCCTGTTCCTAAGATCTGTCTAATCAAAGAAATAACAACTAAGCTTAAAGTATAACCAATACCCATGCTTATTCCATCCATAGCACTGGCTAATACACCATTCTTGCTAGCAAAAGCTTCAGCACGTCCTAAAATTATGCAGTTAACAACGATCAAACTGATAAAGGCACCTAAAGCTGTATATAAGCTTGGTGCATAAGCATGAATCAGCATTTCAACGATCGTTACCAAAGTAGCAATGATTACGATATAAACTGGAATTCTAATTTCATTAGGAATGATATTACGCATCAAAGAAATGATAATATTTGAAAAAGTTAAGACAAATATTACAGCTACTCCCATCCCTAAAGCGTTATTTAAGCTTGTAGAAATAGCTAATGTTGAACATATACCTAAATATAAACCAAAAACTGGATTTTCCGTAATCAGGCCTTTAGAAAAACTAGACTTATTCTTACTCATTGTCCTTGCCCTCCTATTGTCCTGCTGCCGCATCTAAGGCAGCTTGCGCCGCAGCAATTGCTGATGTACTAGTGAATGTAGCACCGGTAACCGTATCGATGCTGCTATCAATCGTTGCGCCTTTGAATAAATCATAATATTCTGCTGTATCGATCTTATCGCCAATACCAGCAGTATCACCAAATTGGGTCATTGTAATAGAATCTACCATGCCATTTGCATCTACAACTACTTCAAACACATTTTCCTGATATTCTGATGATTGACCATTTACTAGTCCAAAGCCATAAACCGTTACGGTATATTTTGTATTTTCACCATCTTGGGTTTCGTTATCAATAATTGCATTGTATGCACTAAGATCGCTATTTAATGCCACTGGATTGCCTGTTGCTAAAGCAGGTGTTTCAGCAACAGCATTTTCATCATATTCAATTCCTTGCAATGCATTAAAATGTGCTTTGGCGGCATCGATTGCTTCTACTACTCCGGTTGTCGTTACTGTTGCTCCAGATAATAGAGGAAAAGCATCACTTGAGGTCAAACTTAAAATAGTATTGGTGTATTCGTCTTCCCAAGCTCTTGCACCAAATCCATTGGTTTCGCTCGATTGCAACATCTTATAGCCACCTACTGTTCCATCAAGATTAAATGCGATCAAGAATTGATAAGGAGTGCTAGAATAACCTGTATTTTGTAATTTATATACATAGCCTTTATCTTTAGCTTCATATATACCTAAGATCAAACCTGAATCATCCGTATTTTCAACTTCACTAAATTCAGCTCCAGGATAAATTAATTCCAAATTTGCTTTTTCAGCTTCAATAGCCATTGAATCAATGATAGGTGCTGTCATATCATTTACCAATGTTAACGCACCACCAGCTACGGCACAAACAATAGCCAAGAAGCATGTCAAATATGCGATTTTTTTCATAATTGCCTCCTCCCCTATTGCTGAGCTGCGCTCTGAGCAGCTTGAGCCGCTTCAATAACGGCTTTTGAGGTTACGGTTGAACCTGTAACCATATCTAAAGTTGTAAAATCAGCTTCTGCTAAAGCAATACCTTCAAATTTTGCAAATCCTTCGCTATTAAATGTATTGATAGCATCTAATCCTAAACCTGGTGTTTCATTAGCTCCTTCAGCAACGATCTTTGTTATTATGCCATCAGCATCTGTGGCAACTGTAACGGTAACATCGCCGCCAAAGCCTTTAGCAGTCCCTGTAATTCCTTCAATTTCTTCTACAGGTGTATTAATTGTAATTTCCTTTGCTTCTAAGGTTGTGCTTACACCTACCAAAATTGCTAAACAAGCTACAAATATCACGATAACATTACGCATATTTTTCTTTAAGATCTTAATTTGATTGCCAGTAGTTAATCTTTCGATCAAAGGCGTCAACATATTCATCAATAAGATCGAATATAAAACACCTTCAGGCAGATTACCTTTGATACGAATCAATACGGTAAAAAATGCTGCGCCAATACCAAAGATTATTCTTCCTGCACTGCTTGTAGGATTCGTTACCGGATCAGTCAACATAAAGACAGCGCCAAACATCACACCGCCCGTCAACAAATGGAATAATGGATACCACATTCCTTGACCATTAACTAGAGCAATTCCTAGCGTTGATAATAATATCGTACCTAAATATGCTACGATAACTTTCCAGTCAATAACTTTACGATATACCAAGAAAGCCCCTACTAGCAAGATAACCAATGTACTAGTTTCTCCGATTGCTCCTGGATATCTTCCGATAAACATTTCACTCAAACCGCCAAATTGTGCGATAAAACTATTGAACGTATCATTGGTCATCAGCCATCCACTAGCAGCAAAACTTTGCGTTGGTGTTGCACTAGTTGCAAAATCAGCAACAACGCTACCAGCAAAACTTGCCATGATGATAGCTCGGCCAAAAGCTGCTGGATTGAAAATGTTTTGGCCAAAGCCACCAAAAACTAGCTTTCCAAATACGATTGCCATGATCGTGCTGATAGCCAAAGCATAATAACTGATATTGATTGGGCACATCAATGTCAAGATAATAGCGGTAACCCAACCAAATGATCCCATGATCGATTTAACGATTGGCTGTTTCGATATAGCAAAAAATATTGCTTCAGTTGCTACAGCGCTGATTACAGATGTAACCAGTAATCCGCAAGCTCTTAAAGCATAGCTCATGCCTAAATTTTCACCTGTTGCATAATAAAATAATGAAAAGGCGAAAACAACTAATAATCCTATTGTCAGATCACGCATGATACCTTGAGTACTTTGCGAGTCACGATAATTAGGACTAGGTTTAAAAGTAAATTTCATATTCTATCCCTTTCCTTATTTCTTTTTCTTTAACGCTAAGAAACGCTTAGCTTGTCTAATGCCTTCAGTAACATTAATTTTAGATGGGCAAACATAAGTACACATGCCACATTCAATACAGCTCATGACATCTAATGCTGCTACGGTATCTAGATCATGAGCTTTATTTGCGTTATTGATCCTAACTGGCTGCAATCCAGCTGGACAATGATCAGAGCATTTTCCACAGCGCAAACATTTTAAAGGTTCTAGATCTTTATTCTTTAAAATCGTTAACGCATTGTTATAAGTACCAATGACAAAAGCATCTGTAGTAATGGTCCTTCCCATCATTGGTCCGCCAGCGATCAGCAAAACATCTTCACAAGTATATCCGCCTAATGCATCAACTATTTCCTTAGCACTAGTACCAACTCTTACTGAAACATTACAATTTTTCTTGACGCCATCTCCAGCAACGGTTAAAACCTTCTCAACGATTGGCATACCGTTAGCTAAGGCATTTGCAAAAGAAATTGCCGTCGTTGCATTGCTGACGATGCACCCTACTTCTGCTGGTAATTTATCATAACGTTTCTTGGTAATTTCATATACCAACGTTCTTTCCCAGCCCATTGGATAAACATCAGGAACAGCTACCACACTAACGCCATCAACATTTGCAAAAGCTTTTTCCAATACTGGAATGAAGTCTTTTTTAGTTATTTTGATTGCAACCTTACATGCTTTGGCACAAGACATCTTAAATAATGCTTTGACACCTAAAACCAACAAATCGATATTTTCGCTCATCAATTTATAGTCAGCTGTGATATAAGGCTCACACTCAACTGCATTGATGATCAATACATCAATATTTTCTGGCTTTAAATATTTAACATAAGTTGGAAAACCTGCACCACCACACCCGACGATGCCGGCATTTTTCATAAATTCAACTAATTGCTCTCTAGTTGCACTCTCATAATTTAATGGTTCAAAAGGTCTTTCAGCCTCATATTTGCCATCATTTTCAATAACTACATGATATACTGGCTTTA
>CASGCC010000093.1:0-6434 GCA_949299585.1 uncultured Bacillota bacterium
TATTTCGAATGCTCAGGTTTCGCTGCATTGTGTAGATGTTGGCATTGCGCAATTAGCGATGCATTCGAGCTATGAATGTGCAGGGGCAAAAGATAGCGATCATATGCTGAAAGTTATTACTTTATATTATAATAGCGAGCTGCAGCTTAATGGCAGCGACGAGTTCGTGATAAGATAGGTTCCCGTTATAAAGGGAATCTTTTTTTTATTATTCTATTGCGCCGATATCACATTCTATACAAATGTATATTTGATCGCTGGCACTGTCTTTGCAGGCAATTTGGTAGAGCATGATATCCCCGCAAAGGGCATATCCTTCATCATTCATTTGCGCAAGGATGGGCTTTAATTCTTGGTAATTGATGATGTGATTATTGCTGACAACTTTTATCGTTTGCCAATATCTGTGCCGCGGAATGGTAATTACCTCAATGTTTGGATCATCAAGCTTTTTGGTTGAATGCATTCCTTGATTCTTGGGATAATGTTCAAGCATAAGTTGATCGTGGGGAATCAAAAAAACGGTCTTTGCGGCTCCGGCAGAATGGTATAACAATTTGTATAAGCTCATAGCATTCTCGTCATGACGAGGATAAAAATAGGTGCGTGGACAAATGCCGATCGATGATTTTTGATTATCGTTCATCATTTTGATCAATTTTTCAAAATGCATGGCATTGTCTAAACGGGCCACGGCCCATTCTGCTTCCATCTTAAGCTTATTGACAGCTTGATCAATTTCTTTAAGTGCTAATTGGGGGTTTTCTTCTTTTATCAAAGCAGAAAGGGTTTTTAAAGACAAGCCGAGTTCGTTGTATTGTTTTACCATGACGATGGTATTGATGTCGCTTTCAGAATATTCGCGATAATTGTTTATGGAGTTTCTTTGTGGTTTGATAATTCCTAATTTTTCATAATAGCGCAGCATTTGATCGCTTACGCCGGTTAATAAACTTGCTTTTTTTATGTTCATGCTCTTGACCTTATAATCATTACAAGGTTTATTATATGACATAGTGATAAAAATCACAAGTAAGGAGGATTGAAAATGAAGAAAGGAATGATTTTATTACTTTCTGCGGTATTGATGATTTCAATGACAGCTTGTTCATCACAAGATGATTCAAATACTTCGGCAATTTATACCGCAGGAACTTATACCGGTTCTTCTGCGGGGCATAGCGGTGATGTTATGGTAGAAGCGGTGTTTAGTGATTCTGCAATCGAAGCAGTTACGATCGATGCCAGCAATGAAACCGAAAGTTATGGCGGAGCTGCTGTTGAAGAGCTTACTACCCAATTTTTAGATGCCCAAAGCGCAGATATCGATGGAGTTACCGGAGCTACTGAGACTTCAGAAGCAGCTAAGCGTGCAATGCAGCAAGCTATCGATCAAGCGTTGGGAACTCAAAAGGAAACAGCTGAACTAACGGATGGAACATATACAGCTAAGGCATCTTCTTATGGTACTAAAGGACAGATGGAAGGCGAAGTTACGATCGAAGATGGCAAGATCAAAGATATCGTCATTACGTCAGAATCAGATTCGCAAACCGGTCAATGGTTTGGCGTTGCTCAAGAAAAATTGATTCCACGTATCATCGAAGCACAAAGCTTGGGCGTAGATTCGATCACAGGTGCTACAACTTCCTCAGGTGCTATCAAATCGATCGTATCGCAAGCCATTGAGCAAGCAGGAGGAAATCCTGATGATTGGTATGGTAAGGTGGAAAAAACTAGCGATAAGGTTACTTTGGAAGGCTACGATGTCATCGTTGTAGGTCTAGGTGGTTCGGGAATCTTATCTTATGCTGCTGCAGCTGATGAAGGTGCTACGGTGTTTGGTATTGAAGCAGCAGGAGAAATTGGTGGAAATTCTGTTTCGACCTATGGACCAATGGTAGTAAATTCTAAGAATTTAAACGAACTATATAATAATGGTGAAAATAATATCGACGCAGATGAAGTATATCAAACCTGGATCGACTATGTTGAAAGTGAAGAAAAAGCTGATGTTATCTATCGCACGGTTTATGAAAACGGTGAGATCATGGATTATTATATGGATAATTTTGATTTCTCTTTTGATGGCAAAGCATTTGGCGGAGAATCTGGCTTCTTGCCTTCATTTGTAAAACCTGAATGGGATAAAGAATGGATCGTCTTTACTGCTGATGAAGATAATACCAAATGGTACGATCTTGGACCAGATAAATTATGGCAGTTCCAAAATGCTTTAGATAAGGCAAAAGCTATGAATGAAAAGAACGATTATATGGTAGAACTTACCGCTGATGAACTGATCTTTGATGAAGATGGCAATGTTGTTGGGGTTCATGCCGTTTATCATGATGGTACGGAATATGAGATCTATGGTAAGACGGTTATCTTAGCAACCGGAGGTTTCTTAGGCAATGATGAAATGATGGAAGAAGTATTTGGCAGTACGATCCATGCGATTGGCGATACCGTAAATAAAGGTACGGGCATCGAAATGGGCCTTTCTGCTGGAGGCACGACCTATGCTTTGGATACTTTACCAATGACCCATATTTCACAAATTCCTAATTTGATCAAAGATGATTCTTTAACGGCTGATGAAAAGACGGTCTTGACATCAATGGCTTTGACAACAGATGTCAGTGCCTTGAAAGAAGATGGATCTTTCTATCAAAACTTGGATGATACCGGAACTAGTGAAGGAGATAGCTCAGAGCTGACCGTAGGAATCGTATATGCACCGGGTTTCCATTATTATAATATTTATTCTCAGGAAGATATCGATAATATTCGAACCAATGGCTTAAGCGAAACGCAGGCAGCATCTGCACCGATTGCTTTGACATCAGGAGGTACAGTTCAAGCAGGGGAACCAATTGAAACGATCGATCATATCATGGAAGTCGGCATTGAAACCAAAAATGTTTATAAAGGAACAGCCTCAGAGCTTGCAGAACAGTTAGGCATGGATAAAGAAACGACCATTGCTTCATTGGGTGACGATGAAACGGTATATTATCTGGTAGAGTGTGCAGGTTATGCATATGGCACCGTTGGCGGCTTAGATGTTGATGTTAACTGCAATGTTCTAAGAGAAGATGGCACGCCGATCGAAAATCTATTTGCAGTTGGCCAAGATTCAGAAGGTGTTGAAAATGTAGGTGGCAAGCCTTATACTCCTTGGGCTGGCCAAGCTCAGATGTGGATGTTCGTATCTGGCAAGATAGCTGGAGAAACAGCGGCTAATGTTGCTTTGAACAATTAGTTTCAAATTAAAAGATCTTTAAGTTTATTTGCTTAAAGATCTTTTTTAAATATATGGATGTTAAAATCATAAGTTACGATCATCTGGGAAATATTATCTAGCTTTGCTGCATCGTGACGACTAGTTTTTAGATAATAAGGGGTCATCGTAAATAAATTTTTGATGTCTTCGTTGGTTTCAAGGCTGATCTTGCCTTGAACCTTTTTTGTTTCGAGCAAGTTTAGATGTTCAAAGCTGAATATCGTTTCTTCGTTTTTATATGGATCATCATAAACAGCTTGTTTTAGCTCGTATAAGTGATCGATACCAGGATTTACTAAGATGAAGATTGCGCCTGGTTTCAATAAACGATTGATCTCATCAATGGCAACTGGAGCAAAGATGGTTGTTATACATTCGATCGTATGATCATATAGCGGGGTTTTAAAGATCGAAGCGATGATATATTGGGTTGCTTTATCTTGCTTGGCGGCGATGGAGATCGCTTTTTTAGAAAGATCGATGCCACATTTATCCTTGACGGGAAAGTCTTTGGTATAGTAGCCTTCGCCACAGGCTAGGTCAACTAGGTTCTGGGGCTTATGCTTGTTTATTGTATCGATGATGGCTTGTTTTAATGGCTGGTAATAACCCTTGTTCAAGAAATCACGGCGAGCTCTTGCCATCAGATCATTATCACCGTGATTGGTAGAATTAGTTATGAAAAGATTAAAATAACCGCTTTTGGCACGGTCAAAAGAATGATTGTTAGCACAAACCATCGTTTTATCTTTGATCACTAATTCTTCGCTACATATCGGACATTTGTATTTCATGGCAATATTATAAACTATTTTATGTATTTCTACCATGAAATATTATTGATTGACAATCAGTCAGTCATGTGCTAAATTAAAGATACGATATAAGGTGGTGAATGATTTGCGGGTAACAAAGGATAGTGAGGTAAGAAAAAATGAATTAATTGCTGCTGCTGAAAAGTTATTTAGTGCAAATGGCATCGCTAACACGGCAGTAAGTGCGATCGTCAAAGAAGTAAACGTTGCGCAAGGTTTATTTTATTACTATTTTAAATCAAAAGATGATGTCATCGATGCCATCGTTGAAAAGTATGAAAAACAGTTTGCTCAGACCTTGAATAAAGATCTGATGATGAATTCATACGAAGAGGATCTGGATAAATTTATTGCCAATGTTACCAAAGCCTTTAATGATCTATGGACTAATTTTGATGAAGATAAATTAGAAACCATCATCAACAAAAGCTTGAAGCAAACCAAACAAGAAGCCAGTAAGATCTTTCAAGCTATCCTAGAAGAAGGGGTTGCGGAGGAAAAGATCGAACTGCAAGATCCTAAGATCTATGCTGATATCATCATCAGTGGGATCAGCGATCTGATCTACCAAGGTTTGACCCAAGCTAATCAGATCAAAGATGTAGTAGAAGAATTATTAGCTAATAAAAGGAGAGATTAAAATTATGGATGATCTACAAAAACAAATAGAAGAATTATTAGGGAAAACAGCTAAAGCTGTCAATGAAAGCGTAAATTATGTAGCCAATAAGGTTGATATCGAGAAAAATAAGATCGATATCAAATCGCAGATCGGCTATCATGAAAGAACTTTGCGTAAAGCGTATACCCGCTTAGGAGAAGCTTATTATCAAAGCTTAGAAGCAGGTGTTCCAATGGTTAATAATGAAGATCTATTGGAAGTAATCAAAACCAATAAAAAGGTCATACATTTATTGGAAGAACAGCTTAAGAACCTATAATCTGTTTAAACAGCTTTTGGATTTATTCAAAAGTTGTTTTTTTTATGCTAAAATAGGAAAGGAATTGAGGTAAGGAATATGTTTGAAATTAAGGATCTATATGATTTGAGCCATACATTGGCAGCAAGTTATCTTGAGCAATTTACTTATCCTTGGGAAGCCTTAAAGGGAATCAAGGACATGATCATTGCTTTGCAACAAACTTTAGATTTGCATGAATATGAAGAAATCAGTGAGCAGGTATATGTGCATAAAACAGCCAAGATCGCACCTACGGCATTTATCGATAAGCCAACGATCATTGGAGCTAATACGGAAGTTAGGCATTGTGCGTTTATTCGTGGTGCTGCCTTGGTGGGAGATAACTGCGTCATTGGCAATTCGGTAGAATTAAAAAATACGATCATTTTTGATAATGTGCAGGTTCCGCATTATAACTATGTTGGTGATAGCATCCTAGGCTATAAGTCACATATGGGGGCTGGTTCGATCACTTCTAATTTAAAATCGGACCGTTCATTGGTCGTATTGAAATATGAAGAAAATGGCATAAAAAAAGAAATGGCAACCAACGTCAAAAAATTTGGTGCAATGTTAGGCGATCATGTTGAGGTTGGATGTAATGCGGTACTAAATCCTGGAACGGTCATTGGTCGTCATTCTAATGTTTATCCAACATCTTGTGTCCGAGGTTTTATCCCTGCTAATTCGATCGTAAAAGCTGCAAAAATAACAGTTGTAGCAAAAAAGGAGGAAAAATAAAGATGAGCGAGATCAAAGGAAAGATTACCATGGAAAATGGCGCTGAAATTCCGTTTGTATTATATCCAGATGAAGCACCAATTACAGTGGGTAATTTTGTTAAGCTAGTTAAGGAAGGTTATTATGACGGCAAGACCTTCCATCGAGTGATCCCAGGCTTTGTCAACCAAGGCGGTTGTCCTTATGGCAATGGTACGGGAGATCTTGGTTATACTATCAAGTGCGAATGTGACAAAAATATCCATAAGCATGTAGTGGGAACGATGAGCATGGCGCATCGCGGAAAAGATACCGGTTGCTGCCAATTCTTTATCTGTCACGAGCCACAGCCACATCTTGATGGAGTTCATACTGTTTTTGGTCAGGTAACTGAGAATATGGGGGCAGTTAGAAATATGCATAATGGCGATGTGATGACCAAGGTGGAAATCATAGATGAAGCATAATTTTTATAGTCTCAAGCAGATCGTTGGTATCGTTTTAGGTTCTTTTATCTTTGCGGCTAGCGTTAATCTGTTCATAACGCCTATGGGACTATACAATGGTGGATTTGTCGGTATATCACAGATCATTAGATCATGTTTGAGCATGTTTGCAGGCATATCTTTTAATTTTGATATTGCAGGTATC
>CASGCC010000093.1:6442-8504 GCA_949299585.1 uncultured Bacillota bacterium
TATTGCAGGTATCATCAATGTATTTTTGAATGTTCCGCTATTTATCTTAAGCTATAATAAGATCAGCCGACGCTTTTTATTTGGAACCTTTTTGTCTTTGATCGTGCAGTCGTTGGCCTTTTCTTTGGTGCCAATCCCAGTAGTACCTTTGATCGAAGATATCATTGCATCGATCGTTATCGGTGGAATCATTGGCGGTTTTGGCGTTGGTATGATCTTATCGAGCAATGCAAGCGGCGGGGGACCAGATATCATTGGGGTCTATGCAGCTAGTAATTGGAAAAATTTTTCAGTTGGTAAGGTCTTTTTGATCTTAAATGTCTTTGTTTATAGTTTATGTGCTTATCTGTTTAATTTTGAAACAGCAGCTTATTCGATCATCTATGTAGCGATCTTTTCATATTTTACCGATAAATGTCATAAACAGAATATTGATATGAACATGATGATCTTCACTAAACATCCAGAAGTTAAAAAGATGGTCATGACCAAGTATGGTCGTGGGGTAACATATTGGAAAGGTCTTGGTGCCTATACCGATAGCGAAACGGAAGTGTTGGTCATCGTATGTAATAAATTTGAAGTAGAAAGCATCCGCAAAGATATTGCACAGTGCGATGAGCATGCCTTTATCATCGTGAATGAGGGAACCAAAGTTACTGGCGGATATGAGAAGAGGTTAGTTTGATGAAAACAGTATTATTGGATCTTGATGGAACATTATTAAAAATGGATGTTGAGCAGTTTACCCGCTATTATTTTGGGCTATTAGCAAATTATTTTGCAGATGAATTTGATCCAAAAACATTGATCGAAGCTGTTACCAAAGGTACCTATGCCATGATCAAAAATGATGGAACGATGAGCAATGCAAAGCGGTTTGCCACAGTATTCAGACAATATTATGATGCAGATCCCGAAAATGATAAATTCCATGAGTTTTATCGTACAGAATTCAAAAAAAGCATCAAAGCATGTACGATCGATGATGATGGCCGCCGTTTGGTCGATGTTTTGAAGTCTAAGGGCTATCGTTTGGTTTTAGCAACAAATCCATTATTTCCACAGGAAGGAACCAAGCAACGCATGGGCTTTGTTAATTTGCGAATGGATGATTTCACATTGGTAACGACATATGAAAATTGTCGTTACTGTAAGCCAAACATTGCTTATTATCAAGAAATATTGGCAAAGATCGATGAAAAGCCGGAAAATTGTATCATGATCGGCAATGATGTTGATGAAGATATGGTCGTTAAGCAATTGGGGATGAAGACGGTATTGCTTACGGATTGCTTGTTGAACAAACAAGATAAACCGTTAGATTTTGATCTTGTCATGACGATCAAAGAACTGATCGCTAAGCTTGAACAAACTGATTTTATATTATAAAAAAGCACTGTGGCAACAGTGCTTTTGATTTATAGTTTACTTGTTCTGAGGTGCTTTTACTACTTCAGCTAATGAGGCGATCGTACCGGCGATATCTTGAATGTTTGATGGAATGATCAGCTTGGTAGCTTTGCCATCAGCAACTTTATTTAAAGTTTCAAAACCTTTGATCGTTAAGTAAGCCTTTGATGGATCAGCATTATTGATCATCTCGATACCACGGGCTTGAGCTTCAAAAAGTCTTTCCATTGCTTGGGCTTGACCTTCAGCTTCCGCGATCATCGATTCTTTCTTGGCGGTTGCACGCAAGATCATTGCTTCTTTTTCACCTTCAGCCGTCAAGATAGCTGAACGTTTTTCACCTTCGGCACGTAAGATAGATTCACGACGTTCACGTTCGGCACGCATTTGTTTTTCCATTGATTCTTGGATATCGGTAGGTGGAATGATATTCTTTACTTCGACCCTTCCAACCTTGATGCCCCAAGGATCGGTAGCTTCATCCAAGATCGAGCGCATCTTTGAATTGATGATATCTCTTGAGGTCAAGGTTTCGTCTAATTCTAGATCGCCAATGATGTTTCTTAGGGTTGTTGCTGTTAGATTTTCTAAGGCTGCAATAGGTGATTCTACACCATAAGTATATAGTTTAACTGCATCTCCATCATTT